>NZ_CP007203.1:5278705-5462271 GCF_000340565.2 Nodularia spumigena CCY9414 | reverse complement strand
GTAATCATTCCCAGGACATACCCAGTAGGCAATATCCTACCACCCACTCACTAGCATGGAGAAACAAAGACAGATGGATAAAACAGAGCATAACTTGAAAGTCCAAGATATTGATGCCTGGGGTTGGCCTCACAGGAGGAAATCAAGCAGTATGATCAAGTTAATGCTACTGAGTGGGTTAGCAGTGGTGTCTCTGAGCGGTTGCTCGTTGCTACCAGCCAAAACCCCTGAGAGTCAAAGAAATGATCCTCAGTCTCAGGTAAAGACTCAAAATCCCAATGAGCGCCGTTCGGCTCTGAGTACCCCAGCAATTATCTCCTCATCTGGTGAAAATCCTAACTTTGTAGTCGCAGTTGTACAAAACGTGGGAGATGCAGTAGTTCGGATTGATGCGTCTAGAATAGTACAGTCTCGTGGTGTACCAACTGATCCATTTCTGCGGCGGTATTTTGGGAATTCCCAGTCATCACAGCCGCCACAAATAGAGCGGGGTAGCGGTTCTGGATTTATTATTAATTCCTCTGGTCAAATTTTGACTAATTCTCATGTTGTAGACGGTGCTGATGCTGTCACTGTCACCCTCAAGGATGGTAGGACTTTTGATGGTAGAGTGCTGGGGGAAGATCCGGTTACAGATGTGGCTTTAATCGAAATTGAGGCTAATAATTTACCAGTTTTACCTCTAGGCGATTCTGATGTCTTGCAACCAGGAGAAGCCGTAATTGCCATTGGTAATCCTTTAGGGTTGAATAATACTGTTACCTCTGGTATAATCAGCGCTACGGGGCGTTCTGGTAGTGATATTGGGGTGAGTGATAAGCGCGTTGACTTTATTCAAACCGATGCCGCCATTAACCCTGGTAACTCTGGCGGACCATTACTAAATTCCCGTGGGGAGGTAATTGGGATGAATACAGCAATTATTCGCGGCGCTCAAGGGTTAGGATTTGCTATTCCCATTAACACAGTACAAAGAATTTCTCAGGAATTAATCACTAAAGGGAGGGTTGATCATCCTTACTTAGGTATTCAAATGGTGACTTTAACACCAGAGATTAAAGCCACAATCAAGAGAAATTCCGGCGATCGCTTAAATTTTACAGCAGACCAGGGCGTTTTATTAATTGATATTGTCCCGCGATCGCCTGCATCTATTGCTGGACTAAAATCTGGTGATCTGATTCAAAGTATTAATAACCAACCTGTGACTAAAATTGAAGAAGTACAAAAACTGGTAGAAAATAGCCAAATTGGTATTCCTTTACAAATACAAGTGGAACGCAATGGACAGGTTATTGCAATAGCAGTTAGTCCTGCACCTTTACCAGTACAAACAAAAGGTTAAATTCGCTACTCTCTTGTACAGGCGCGATTCATCGCGTCTTCCTAATCATGCCGGAATTCATACCAATCATTCAATTGGGCGATCCTGTACTACGTCAAAAAGCGGCTTGGGTGGAAAATACTCAAGATAAATACATTCAAAAGCTGATTGACGACTTGACTGTAACAGTTGCTCAGGCTAACGGCGTGGGAATTGCTGCGCCTCAAGTAGCCGCATCCTATCGTTTATTTATCGTGGCTTCCCGCCCTAATCTCAGGTATCCCAACGCCCCGGTTATGGAGCCTACTGCCATGATCAATCCCAGAATAATTGACCATTCTACTGAAATTGTCAAAGGTTGGGAAGGTTGTTTAAGTGTTCCTGGGATTCGAGGTTTAGTTCCCAGATATAAACATTTAACCATAGCATATACTGACCGCAATGGCAAGTTTAAAAAGCAAGAATTAACTGATTTTGTGGCTCGGATCTTTCAACATGAGTATGATCATCTCGATGGTGTGGTGTTTGTAGATCGTGTTGAGAACTCTCTGGACATGATTACTGAGGATGAATATCAAAAAAGAGTAATTAATCATACCTAAGTTCAAGATATCTCTCAAGGAAGAGACTGGACACTGAAGCTTATGGTTATATTTAACCTATTGTTAACCTTTTTTCTGGTATATTTTATTGATTAAATGACAAAAGATATCAGTAGTTGCGGTTTGAATCCGCAGATAAATCAAAATACCAGCCCAGAATTTTCTGCTGGGGGATTAGAAATTGTTCATGCAACGAACGGGCGCATCCGCATCCGCGCTACTGAGGCTAGTTTAAACGAAAAATTAGAGAAAATATCCGCAGATTTACGGCAGTACAAAGGGGTGAGAGAAGTTTGTGCTAATCAGCAAACAGGTAGTTTGGTGGTGACATTTGATGATAGACTGGTGTCATTGTCGCAAATGTTGAGTATCCTGCAAGAGTTTGAGATTAAACCAATTTCAGTCAGCAATGTCGATGCCTTCGCTGCGTGGAGATCTCTGGATTTTTGGCAAGAACAATCTGTTTCGTTGATTCCCTTGGTGACAGGTTTGGCGGTGACAGGAGGGCTGGGAATCAGTGGTTTGGCAGCGATTCCGGTGTATATGATTACCGCAGATGCTACCCGTCGGGTAATTGATTATGTAGAACCAAAGTTTTCGGGGTCAGATGTAGAAAAAACTACTGCATCTTCTGTGGTAACAAGCGATGAGCGCACAATTGTGGAAACAGTTTATACTGTTGTTCATGCCATACCTGGAAGAATCAGGTTTCATCTACCGCGACTCGCCGAAGATAAAGCCTATGGGCGGAGACTAGAAAAGTTATTGCAAGCAGATCCCCAAGTGGTGAACCTGCGAGTCAATTATCATGCAGCATCCATTGCGATCGCCTATCAACCTGCTAAACTAGCTGTAACTCATTGGGTAAATTTAATAGAATTGGCTGAAGAAATTCACCCATCTGGAAATTCTGTGAAAGTGTCTAGTGACTCCAGTGAAATTATCCAGCCAAACGTATCCAGCTTATGGGCTGAGATGAAACATCTAGGAATGTCTTTTTCTCTGGATTATATAGCAAAGCTCTCATTATAGATCAAATAACAACCCACAGAAGATGTATGTAATTCATTTACTTACAAAAGGCTGTATAAGATAACAGCGAATCTGCAATCAGCCACCTAATTCCACCGTCAAGAAACTTCCAAATAAAAAAAAACCCTCAAACCCTCTTACCTCTGTGTCCTCTGTGCCTCTGTGGTTCGTTTATCAAATTGATCAACCTTAACTCAGCAGGAATGACAAAAGTTACCCTTCAAATCGCTTCACCTTCACTAGAAACATTTCAGGAGACTGTAGAAGAACGAAATAGAACTGTAGACATTCCCCAAACGTCCTGCAATGTAATTCATGCAATTCCGGGAAGAGTGCGGTGGCGCGTGCCTCAGTTACGCTATAATAGAGATTATGCCCAGCGTCTGCAAACTTTACTCAGATCAGATCCTCTAGTCACAAGCGTGAGAATCAATTCTGCGGCGGCTTCACTGGTGGTTAATTATAAATCCAGTGCAGTGAATGATGCTAAAATGCGATCGCGTTTGAGATGTTTGATATTAGCGGCGAGTCAAGCGGGAATAGTTATCACAGATGAGAAACCAGCGACTACACTCGTCAAAACTGATTCCTGTCCTGGTATGCAGTTCTCTGTAGCGGCTACCGGTTTAGCAGTGCTGCAAGGAAGTTTAGGATTACCCATACCGCCAATTATGGTAGTGGGAAGTATAGCCTTAGCCACATTTCCTGTATTTCAAAGAGCGCTGTCAGGCATTATAACACAGAGAAAACTGAATATTGACTTTTTGGATTTTCTGGCGATCGCCATCACAACATTCCAAGGAAGATTTCTCACACCAGCCCTGATGTTGAGTTTAATTGAAATTGGGGAAAATATCCGCGATCGCACAGCCCGGTCTTCCCAAATGCAAACCCTAGATTTACTCAACTGTCTGGGTCAATTTGTCTGGGTAGAACGAAATGGGGAAAAGCAACAAATTCCCATCCAAGATTTGCAACGAGGTGATACAGTCATTGTCTATCCTGGTGAACAAGTCCCCATTGATGGCAAAATTCTCCGGGGTAAAGCCTTATTCGATGAACAGAAACTCACAGGCGAGTCTATACCAGTCTTAAAAAATCCAGGACAAACTGTTTTTGCTTCCACCTTAGTCAGAGAAGGGCGAGTTTATATTTTAGCAGAACGAGTAGGTAATAACACTCGTGCTGGGCAGAGTATCCAGTTAATTCAAGCCGCCCCAGTCCATGATACTCGCATGGAAAACCAAGCAATTAAAATTGCTGAACTAGCTGTAATGCCAACTTTGTTACTTGCTGGGGTAGTATTTGCCGCAACTCGCAACCCGGCAAGGGTAGCCAGTGTGCTGACTCTAGATTTATGCACAGGTATTCGCGTATCAATTCCCACAACAGTTTTAGCTGCCCTCTCCTACGCCGCCCGCCAAGGTATTCTGATTCGTAGTGGTAGAGCTTTAGAACAACTAGCAGCAGTTGATACCATTGTATTTGATAAAACCGGGACATTGACAAAAGGCGAAGTCACTGTTATTGAAGTGGAAAGTTGCCATCCCGACATTTCCAGCTTGCGAGTTTTAGCACTAGCGGCGGCGGCGGAACAGCGCTTGACACACCCAGTAGCTGAGGCGATAATTCGTTACGCTCAAGCCCAGGAAGTAGAAATTCCCCATCGCCGACACTGGAGCTATGAACTGGGTTTAGGGGTACAAGCCGAAATTGATGGCGAAATTGTTTATGTAGGGAGCGATCGCTTTTTGCGTCAGCAAGGCGTTAATATGGAGTCGCTCAATGGAGAAGAAAAATCAGAAAATTCCCTGATTTATGTTGCTAGTAACGGTCAACTTCAAGGTATAATCAAATATAGTGATGTTCTACGCCCAGAAAGTCGAGAAGTAATTAACAGCTTATTGACCGTGGAAGGTGTGGAAGTTCATATGTTGACCGGAGATAACAGAGAAACAGCTAAAACTGTCGCTGCTGATTTAGGTATTTCCCCAAGTCATACCCACGCCGAAGCCTTTCCCGAAGAAAAAGCCGCCATTGTTAGTCAACTGCATCAACAAGGAAAAACAGTTGCATTTGTTGGTGATGGAATTAATGATTCGCCAGCTTTAGCCTACGCTGATGTTTCAGTGTCTTTTGGTGATGGTTCCGAAATTGCCCGTGAGACAGCAGATGTAGTGTTAATGCAGAATGATTTATATAGTTTACTACAGGCGATCGCGATCGCGCGTCAGACAAAGCAACTAATTCAGCAAAACACCAATATTGTAGTTATTCCTAACTTAGCAGCAATGGCGATCGCCGTTTTCTTTGGACTTAACCCCTTAGCAGCGACAGTAGTTAACAACGGTTCAACCATCATTGCCGGGGTAAACGGTCTACGTCCGATTCTCAAACCTGCGTCTAATCAAACTCTACCACGAGAAAGATGAGATGACAACCCCGCGCAGATTAAGCTAAAGGGCTAACTTACATCTAAATAGAGTTAATTAATTATGGCACCTAAAATTACTGATTTCGTTGAAGATGCTGGCGCTCCTGGAATTATAGCCGGTATAGGAGCAGTATTACTAGCACCAGTCCTGATTCCTGTAGTCGCGGGAATTGGTAAACCCATAGCCAAGTCACTGGTCAAAGGTGGAATGGTAGCTTACGAAAAAAGCAAAGGCGTATTTGCAGAAATGGGCGAAACCTGGGAAGACATTATAGCCGAGGCGAAAGCTGAAATTGCCGAAGAAAGAGAAACACCAACATTTGAAGTATCTGCTGACAACACAGCAGAACATGGCGGTTAATAATATCATAAATCTTCTGGTGGGGTGGGCATCCTGCCCGCCCTTGTGTACCTCACATAACTCAAATGTGCTGTATCTGTTAACTCGCCCCTACTACGAGCAGAAATATCATTCAGGAGGGCTACAGTGTGTTAACAAATAGTTATGGTCATCCCACCAAGATAGCCAAAGTTCTGGAAAAAGCAAGTTTCAAAACTACAGCTAAACCCATATCGACTAAAATCATTAGTAATACTCCTGGAAGAATACGTTTGAGAATTTCTCCACCTCATCGTCATCCTAGAGAAATGCAAAGTATTACTAATGTCCTCAAGGCACAATCTCAGATTATTCAGGTACGAACAAATATTAATTCTGGTAGTATTATCATCAACCATGATGGTAGAAATGCCACATTAGAAAATGTGTTGACGACACTACTAGATTTAGGCGTGACTTTTGCTGATATTACTGAGGGTAACTCCGAAGCAGCAGAGGATGTGAAACGTGCAATTATTAACTTAAATAAACGCTTTGAACAGGCGACAAGCGGTGAAGTTGACTTGCGCTTTATTTTCCCTCTAGGACTGAGTATATTAGCTGTGAGACAAATTCTAGTCAAAGGTTTGCAACTGGAAATTATCCCTTGGTATGTTTTGGCATGGTATGCTTTTGATAGTTTTATGAAACTAAATAATCCTAGCCAATTACAGCTAAATCCTGAGTCTTAGCTTTATGCAAAATATAGCCATATTCAATAAAGATCCCCGACTTCTTAAAGAAGTCGGGGATCTGAGCCTCTTGCCAATTTCATTGTGTGATGCGGATAATTTTATCTTGACCTTGAGGACAATTACCACGACCATCACAATTACTCGTAGTGATGTATAACTCACCATCTGTCCCCATAATTACATCTCTAATTCGCCCAAAACCATTGGGGGAATTTCCCTGAAAATACACTTCATGAGTTAACACTTGACTGGGGTTATCTGAGTCAAATACAACTCTATGCAGATGTCGGGAACGCAAAGTACCAATAATTAAATTACCTTTCCACTCCGGAATAGCATCTCCAGTATAAATTGCTGCTCCGCCTGGAGGTGCAGCTTCACGCCAAACCAGTGAAGGACGCACAAATTCTGCTTCAGCTTCACAGTTTTCCACAGCCGGCCAGCCCATATTATCACCAGCTTGGAGTACAGAAACTTTGTCTTCACCTCTTCTGCCTAATTCTCCACTGGGACCGTGGTCTGTAACAAATAGCGTTGATGGATTATACCAGTCAAAACCTTGAGTGTTGCGAATCCCAGTAATAAAAACGGGATTATTGGGAAATGGATTATCTGCGGGAATTTTCCCATCTGGAGTTAAGCGCAGAATCTTACCAGCTAAACTTTCAACATCTTGAGAAATTTGCGGTTCTCTAGCGTCACCAGTGCCAATATAAAGCATTCCATCTGGACCAAAGCGCAAACGCCCGCCATTATGAAATATTGCTGCTGGTATATCATCAATAATAACTCGGTCTAATGATGCTGTCAATCCATCTGAGGATAATTGCCAACGTTCAACTCGGTTAACTGGCGAGCGATTTTTATCTGTGGTGTAGTATAAGTAGAAATATCGGTTAGTGGCAAAATCTGGGTGTGCGGCAATTCCCAGTAATCCACCTTCACCGGAAGCTGTAACATTTACTGTAGCAACAGGCGGCTTTAATTTTCCATTCTCCACTAATCTTACCCGGCCTGGTCTTTCTGTCACCAGCATTTTGTCATTGGGTAAAAAGGCAATTCCCCAAGGAACCTCTAAACCTGTGACTACTTCCTCAGCTTTGACTTTCACCTTTCCAAGAGAACCAACCCCGTCTGTGACAAATTTACAGGCTGGAGTTTCCGAAGACACAGATGTGGCATTTACTGGTGATGTGGCTTCTTCTCTATTGTTGGGTGTACCGTTGCAAGACACAAGCCCCATGAGGCTAAGACTGATCAACAGTTTGATAGTTTTTGGTAGCTTCATGATAAATCTTAATAAAACTTCTTGGATGCATACGGTTCATGCTATGGTCTGCATTCTTATACAGACGCGATGAATCGCGCCTGTGTTAGGGATTTAGAATACTCGATGTTCTAGAGAAGGCATTTGACGGCGGACTTGTTCCAAACGAGAGGGTTTGATTTCGGCGATCGCAATTCCCGGTTGTTCACCAGCATCAGCTAAAATAACACCCCAAGGATCTATAATCACCGCGTGTCCGTGAGTATGGCGACGGTCGTAGTTATTGCCAGTTTGAGCAGGTGCAATTACGTAGGCAGTATTTTCAATAGCTCTTGCTTGTAATAATACTTGCCAGTGGTCTTTGCCAGTGAAGGCGGTGAAAGCAGCCGGGACAAACATCACCTCAGCTCCTTTATCTGACAGATGTCGATACAATTCCGGAAAGCGGACATCATAGCAAACAGAAAGCCCGATATTACCGAGGTTTTCTGAGAAATACACTGAAGGGAGTTCCTGACCAGCTACAACTGTGCTAGATTCTCGATAAGTGTTGCCGTCGGGGACGTTAACATCAAATAAGTGTACTTTATAGTAGCGGGAGAGTTCTTCACCACTGGGGTCAATCAGAATTGTAGTATTATAAACCTTGCCTGTATTCTCTACAGGAACTGGAAAACTACCGCCCAAAATGGTAACTTGATAGCGCTGCGCCATTTTTTTGAGAAATTGGGCAGATTCACGGTAAATTTCCTCTGCTTGTGCCAGTTTGTCTTTCTCTTCTCCCATAAAAGAAAAGTTTTCTGGTAACCCAACTAATTCAGCACCTCGAAGCACAGCCAGATCAATTAATTCTTCTGCCTGGACTAAGTTTTTGTGTAAATTGGATACACTGGTCATTTGAATAGCGGCGGCTAAATAAGACTTCATAGATTCAACAAAAAACAGTGATTTTGTCTGGGTTAGATTTAAAAAATATATCGTTAGTTGTAGAACTGCGGAAATTTTTTAGCATGGGGTCAAAAGAGGCAGGGGAGCGGGGAGCAGGGAGCAGGGGGGAGGATTGGAAGGAGCTTGTACTCCCACCAATCGAGAACGCCCTGGAAGGGCGGGGCTTGATACCCATGTTCCGCTCCGCTTCACGGCTTCGGGACAGGGATTGCTCCCCCTGCTAGAAAGCCCCCTGCCCCTCCGCCTTTTTGGTCAGCTTTATTCTAATATTCTCCCTTTCCCATTAAAAATATGGCAACAACTACTCAACCATTAACTCATAAAACCTGGGCAGGTGCGATTATCGCTCAACCTGCAACAGAATTTCCCCTCACCCCCTTACCCATTCTCTCTGGTCAACTCCCTGAAGGCTTACGTGGTACACTCTACCGCAATGGACCAGGACGCTTAGAACGTGGTGGAATACCTGTCGGACACTGGTTTGATGGTGACGGCGCAATTTTGGCAGTTAATTTTACCGATAATGGTGTTACCGCAGTTTATCGTTATGTGCAGACTGCTGGCTATCAAGAAGAAGCCGCAGCCGGCAAACTGCTTTACGGTAATTATGGCATGACTGCACCCGGACCAGTTTGGAATCAATGGCTCAAACCAGTGAAGAATGCTGCTAATACTTCAGTCCTTCCATTACCTAACAAGCTTCTAGCACTTTGGGAAGGTGGAAATCCCCATTCTCTTGACCTCCAGACCTTAGAAACACGGGGTTTGGACGATTTAGATGGTCTGAGTCAGGGATTAGCCTATTCTGCTCATCCGAAAGTGGATGACCAAACTGGAGAAATTTTTAACTTTGGTATCAGTCCGGGAATGAATGCCACTTTGAATGTTTATAAAAGTGACTTTAGTGGTAAGATAATTCAAAAAGCTGAAGTTAAACTACAAGGTGTGCCATTAATTCACGATTTTGTTCTCGCAGGACAATATCTGATATTTTTCATTCCGGCGGTGCGCTTAAATCTTTTACCTATCCTTGCAGGTATCAGCAGCTACAGTGATGCTCTCCAGTGGAAACCAAAACTGGGAACTCAAATTTTGGTATTCGACCGTGAAACCTTAACTTTGGTGAATCGTGGAGAAACTGAACCTTGGTTTCAATGGCATTTTGCCAATGGTTATGTAGATGATAGTGGTGATGTGGTGGTAGATTTCGCCCGTTATCGAGATTTTCAAACAAATCAATATCTGCGGGAAGTAGCTACAGGAAAAACTTACACCCCAGCTAAAAGTACCCTGACGCGAGTTCATCTGCAACCCCAAACTGCTAAAGTGACATCGATTCAGCAACTATCCGATAGAAGTTGTGAATTTCCGAATGTACCCAAGCCAAATGTAGGGAAAGCTTCGCGTTATACCTATATGTCGTCATTCCGAGAAGGTACAGATATTAGTCAAGAAATATTAAATACCTTTGGACGGTTCGATCATCAGACTGAAACATTCACTGAAGCTAATTTACCAGAAAATTGCTATCCTTCCGAACCTTTACCTGTACAAAGTTGGGTTTTGACAGTGGTTTATGATGGTAATTCTCATAATAGCGAAGTTTGGGTATTTGAGAGCGATCGCCTCGATGCAGAACCGGTTTGCAGATTAGGATTACCCAGTGTTATCCCTCACAGTTTTCACGGTAACTTTATGTGAAAACCCTTAGAAAGAACCCCATCGCCTGCTTATCCTCCTACCCACAAAATTCTTAACACTTGTAACCTTTGTTTTACAAAGTTCATCAGGATTAAAATTTATGACTGACTTGACAAATCAGCCATAAGTATTTATTAATTGCGCTAGTGCCATCTGTGAGGAGATTTAGACATGAAACAATATATGCCTTTTATACTCATTGGTTTTATACTGTTTGTGGCCGCAGGAGATCAGGTTTTACCTGGTGCTTTAGGAAAAGCCAGTACCCAGACTCGTACAGCTATGAACAATTTTGTGATTTACCTGTTTGGCTCCTGGCGACCAAAGACAAAACCCTATGAGCGTACAGAGAACCAATTGCGGAAATTAGAAGAACAAAAATAGCGATTTGGCTTTTTCGCTGTTGATGATTATTAAGATAATTGTCCACACAGATGAATATAGATGAATATAGATGAATATAAGTAGGTAGGAACGAATAGAGCAAAGTATGTAACAGAATGTAAAAATGACAAAACCCTTGCGATTGCTTCGTCGTACCTCCTCGCAATGACAAAAGTATAGTTATGTTTATTTACACCCACTTACTTAGATGAATATATAGGACTACTATTTGATTATTGAATAAACACGTAGGGTGTGTTAGCGCAGCGTAACGCACCAAAGCCTTAATAATGGTGCGTTACGGATTTCATCCTAACGCACCCTACTATACTTAATTTGTTCATAAATCAAACCGGATTCCTATAGATGAAAACTTTAGAAGTTTAAAATATCTAATGATTCGGTGATTTCTAAATCTGAAACTCTTTCGCGAGCATCTTTCAGCGCTTCTAGTTTACCTTCTCGGCGATAAATATCTGCTGCTTTACGAAAGTCATCAATTGCTAGCTGTTTATCTCCTAACTCAGAATAAACATTACCACGGTTATAATAGGCGTTAGCATAATTAGCATTAATCTTAATTGTCTGGCTATAATCCTCAATTGCTCTCTCGTAATCTCCTAGATCATAACGAGCATTACCACGGTTATAATAAGCATCTACATAATTAGGATTAATCTGTATAGCCTGGGTATAATCTGCAATTGCACCTTGATAATCTTCTAAATCAGCACGAGCATTACCACGATTTTTGTAAGCAATTGCATCCTGGGGATTAACCTTAATTGCTTGAGAAAATCCCTGGTGATATTCTATAAAATAACGGGCAATTCCCTGGTTTTTATAAGCATCCGCATAATGAGGATTAATTTTGATTGCCTGAGTGTAATCTTCTATTGCTCCCTGATTATCTCCCATGAGAGAACGAGCTTCAGCACGATTTTTATAAGCAACGGCAACATGAGGATTAATTCTGATTGCTTGACTATAATCTTCTATTGCTTCTTGATAATTTCCTAGTTGATAATGGGCTAAACCTCTTTTATTATATGCTTTACCATCATTAAAATTCAACTGTATTGCTTGAGAAAAATCTGCCCTTGCTGCTGCGTAATCTCCTAATTGATAGGAACTTAAACCTCGTTTATAATAACTATCACCATCATTTTTTATTTGTAAGGCTTGATTATAGTGATTAATTGCCGTTTGATATTCACCTTTGTCAAAACATTCATCACCCTGGTTTATATAAAATATATTTAAATCTTGACCGCCATATTCTACATGATTAACTTTCTGACTTTTCACAGGATCTGAAAAACCTCTCTCCTGCAAGGACAGAGGCTTTAAATTCTCCCCCTTCCCTTGTATGGAAGGGGGTTGGGGGGTCAGGTTTCCCATCGATTTTTCAGCAGAGCGTGAAAAATCAGGATGATTTGGGGATGAATTAGGGGGTAAATATTGATAATTAGTAGAACTTTGTAACTGTTCTAAATAGCAGCATAAACCACCTCCATATAATAATTGATTGATGCCGAAGGAGATTTTACCAGTTCTTAACTTAATCATTTGCGTCGGCAAAAAACCAGCTAAAAACAGGTGATATTCCGGTTGTGCTTCGTTGACTTCTTCTTGAATTAAAACGCAAACTACAACTGCATTTTTGGCAACTTCTTGAGAACTAACTGACCATCTAACTTTATCGATACTCCCATGACGAGACTTCACCTCAACGCCAATTTTGGAGTCAGAATTCAAGGTAAAATCAATATTACCATCGCCGCCGAATTTTGTCTCATAATCGACTTCGGTAATCAAATCAGCTAAACGTTCTTTGACAACTTCTTCACCGAGTTTACCTTTAAGATTGTTAATAAAAACGTCACGCACTGGCGAAGTCCGCTTATATTTTTCCGCCATCAGCCAGCAAAATTCTCGTAATGTCTTTAATCTTTCTCCAGATATGATAGTTAATTCACTATATTGACCTTCTATTTCACAATGAAGTAAAAACCCGGATGTTAACCTTTTAATAAAATCAAATTGTAGCGATCGCAGTAGTGTAATCCAGTCCATTGATAATTCTGCGAATCTGGTAATAAAATTATTTTATGAAAATTTTCAGTTAAAGTAAACCTTTCACAAAAAAGTGCTGAGTGTTCAGCACTTTTGATTTCTAGGAAGTCTTTCCGCGAAGGGATAAGTTTTAATAAGTCGGTTCAAAGAAACTTTTTTGTTGTATCCAATCCTGACCTAGTTGGATAGTAACATCAGAATCAATAATCCCAGTGCTTTCGAGTAGCACTTCCCCAAATCCTAAAGTATTGCGAATTAACTCGGCATTTTCACCGTCTCCTTGCTGGGCGATGATTTTAGTTACGGCTAAAGTTTCATGCCAAGGTTTAGATATCTGGATTTTGCCATATCCAGATGCTTGTAAATTTCTGACCAAAGGAATTAGTTCAGAGCGATCGCTACCTGTACTATCTTGAATGTATACTCGCAAAGACCGGGAATTTACCTCTCTCAGTTCACGAGTTAATTCCACACCAAAGTGTTGAGACATCATTCTAGAAATACCAGTTCTGTTTGGTATCCAATAGCTAGCAATATATTCATCTTGTTGGCTAAAGCGACCTGGTAACATGAACATATGCATATTGGCACGGTTTGTTCGCACGCCAAAACCTGCTAGAGCTAATAATTCTTCAATTGTTAAGTTAGTATCAATATTGTCTTTAACTACATTGAGAATGTTGGGTAATTGGGCTACTGTTACAGGGTTAAGAGTTTGATCTATCAACGCTCGGATGACCATTTGTTGACGTTGTACCCGACCAATATCTCCAAGTTCATCATGGCGAAAGCGTAATAGTTGTAAAGCCTGATCGCCGTCGAGATGCTGTTCACCTGCCTTTAAATTGATATATAGGTGTTGGGAATCATCTTGGTATTTTAGATCTTTGGGAACGTGTACTTTCACCCCACCCAAAGCATCAATCAGTTTACCAACACCCAGAACATTAATCCTGATATAGCGATCAATTGCGACATCACCCAGGAGATTACTGATGCTTTGAGCAGTTAAAGCTGGCCCCCCATCAACATTAGCCGCATTCAGTTTTTTGACTCCATAGCCAATGACTTCTGTACGAGTGTCTCTGGGAATTGAGAGCATGGCTATTTTGTTTGTGGCTGGATCAAATTTGATTAAAATCATGACATCAGCCAGCCCATCAAAAGAGTTTACCTGGGGTTCATAGCCAAGATTCTGAATTTCCGAGGGAGGATTGTTAATATCAGATGGGAGTACGCTCATCCCCATAACCAAGAGATTAACGGGGCGAGTTAATTCTGAGAATCGTAACCCACCCCCAGAGATGCGATCGCTATCAAAAACCGCCTCTTCTTGGGGACTTAACTCTGCTTGCTGCAATGGGGTACTGGTCAAAGAAACGGCTAACAGCGCCCCTGCTGTTGCTGACACCATTGCAATTCCACTCATACCCAGCCAGAACAATAGCCAACGTCCAGACTTAGTGTTGTAGAAATTTTTCTTTTTCGATTTGAGGGCTTTAGCTAATTGGTTTTGTTTCGCCGAAGTTCTTTGACTGGTCACAGACTTCCTCACACTTACTGATCAAACTCGGTAAATTTTCCGACTAATTAATATGCAACCTAATTAACTCATCCAAGTTAATTTTTCATGAACCTTGCTCACTTCTTACTGTTATGTTAACCACAACACTTATAGCAGGATTTCTCATTCTTTGTGGCAAATCCGGAGATAATTAATTGAAGTATGACAACAATAAGTTAGTTTTACCAAACCTGAAAGGGGATGATCTGCAATTTTGCCAAAATCCAGTAAAATTACTCCCAAACAATGAATTATTTGCATAAATTAAGACAAATACTTGCCCAATACTCGCTCGGCAAAACGACTGAACCCTGATAAACGGTGAGATTTCCCCTGAATAAGTCGAATAATTAGCCAAACACTGACCAAAAAGTAACCAGATGTTAAAAAGCTATTGAGGATTAACATCCGCAATGTGAAAAATTCTGAAGTCGCGGCCCCAGTTGCTAACAAAGAATACCCCAACAGCCAAGTGAATGCCAAAGTAATAGACAGACGACTCACAACCAGTTGTTCCCGTGTTCCTTGGCGGCGATAGAGAGTCCACAAGGATGGGAAAAAGCCCAATACTGGAATTAAATACAAAAACAACTGTTTCTTAGAAGTAGCTGTGTCTTGAGTGTACTGGGAATCTTCAATTGCTTCAAGATTTTTCATGAGAGTAAGCTATTTACTAGATGAAATAGGATGATGTAGTTAGAGATAATAAGCTATAGACAAACTTTTTATAGCTTGGGGAGACAACCACCTCTGTGCGAGATCCCGTAAGGAGTCTAGTTTAAGTGGACTCGTTGAACCAATAATCTCCGCGTCTTGAGGCCGGAGAGTGTCAATCAGTTATATCCCGCAATCGGCTAAAAATGCAGACACGCAAGCTACTCAACTGGTGGCAAACATTTACACCCATAGCGCGCATTGGGGCGATCGCTTTATGCGCCCCACTTTTAGTTCTCAATGGTTGGGCGATTTCGGCAATTTTCCATTATTTCCACTCCCTAATAGTGATTTTAGTTGGAGCCTCAGTTTTAGCATTTCTGCTCAACTATCCCGTCAGCTGGATGGAGCGTCAGGGTGCTAGGCGAGAACAAGTTGCCATTTTAGTCTTTTTAATCGCCTTATCCATACTATTAGCCCTGGGTGTCACCCTGTTTCCCCTAGCCCTCACCCAAGCCCAGCAATTGGTGGCGCGATTACCAGAGTTAATCGACTCTGGACGTTCTCAGTTAATGATGTTAAATCAGAAAGCAGAAACCCTGAACTTACCAATTAACCTTGATGCTCTGGTAGTCCAAATTAACGATCGCGTTAAAAGTCAATTACAAGCGATCGCCGGACAAGTATTAAATCTCGCAGTGGTGACATTCACCAGCCTGTTAGATTTTCTCTTAACAATGGTTTTAACTTTCTATCTTTTGCAGCATGGCGGTGAACTCTGGCAGAGTTTAGTAGAATGGCTACCTACGAGATTTCGCGCCCCTTTCTCTAAAACAGTCCGCCTCAGTTTTCAAAACTTTTTCATCACCCAACTGATATTATCTACCTGTATGGCATCAGCCCTAATTCCCACGTTTTTGTGGCTGAAAGTGCCATTTGGGCTGTTGTTTGGCTTAACTATTGGCATCATGGCCCTGGTTCCCTTTGGTGGTTCGGTAGGTATAGCCCTGACTACCTCCCTAGTGGCGCTGCAAGATTTTTCTATGGGAGTCAAAGTTTTAATCGCCGCCGTCATCGTGCAGCAAATTTTAGAAAACTTAATTGCACCCCGAATTTTAGGTAACTTTACTGGTTTAAACCCAGTTTGGATACTAATTTCAGTTCTCACAGGGGCGAGAGTTGGTGGACTTTTAGGGGTAATTGTCGCAGTACCTACTGCTGTAATTATCAAGACGGCTTTAACCGCCTTGCGTCCTCAAGGGTTGAACGGTGACGCTGAAGAGAAACCCGCACCCGTTGTTACAGAAAAATCACCACCACCTGAACCACACAATCCTCTCAATGTTTCCGAACCGACATTACCCTAGTACCGCAAGGCGGAAGTCAAAAGTCAAAAGTCAAAAGTCTGACTTTATAGGCTTTTGATTGATTTTAAATGGTTGTCCTATTTACGCCGTACTGTACTAGACCCCTAGGGGAAGTCAAGTCGCTTTGCTCCAATTCAAAAGTCAAAAGTCAAAAGTCAAAAGTTGAGCCTGAGCCTAGTCGTAAAGCCCTGACCCAAAATAAGGTCAAAAGCAAAAAGCTTACTACTGTGGGTCAGTAATGGAACCCATAAACAAAATGCTGCCTGTTTGATTATCTCGAATCACAGAGAAAAAAGGACGGTCAACAATCATGCGGAAAGGTTCTGGTTTTTCTCTAAAAGATGTTGGTACCATTCCTACTGATGTTGCGGCTGCGGCTTCTGTACCTTCTTCGTTTACCTCAACAAATGTTTTATGTTTTACTTCACTAATCTTGAGATTTTTTCCCATCCCGGAAAAGTTGGCTTGATTGGTAAAAGCTTCTGCCATACCTAAAGCTTTTAGTGCATCATTGAGTGTGACATCATAGTCGGTTTTGAAGCGGGGTAAGCGAATAAATCCATCTCGATTTCTAAACTGAGACAGCCATTTTTCCCAGTTATCAAAATTCAAGTTTTCAGAAAAGGTTTGCAGGTTAGATTCCTCTTTGGGTAAAAAGATATAAAAGCTGACTTTGCCATCTTCGCCATAAGGTAAACTCACCGCCTGAAACTGGTCGTTTTCATAGTATCTATATTCGCCAGTTTGCGACATCATCGGGTGTTGCTTCTGTTCCCCAGATATTGATGTAAAAGGATGTTTGGCAGTTTGTGATTTATCAAACTGATTGCTCCATTTTCCTTTAAAATATATGGCGTTAATCAGAAACAATACCTGATCAGGTTCAATTTTTTCAACTATTTTGTTGATTTTTCCACGGGTACTGTCTTTAACCCATTCATTGATAGTATTGGCAGATGCAGCATCTTTAAAGTCTAAATTCGTGACCTTGGCTTTGTAGAAGTCCTGGGTGCTTTGGAGAAAATTCGGCTGCAAAGTAGCTTCTTGATTTGCCCATAGGGAGTTAGCAATAGTCAATTGCACTTGCGGATCAGGATTTTCTAGTAACTCTTTTAATGTGGCGTAAGCAGAGTTAATTTCTGGTAGACTCATCCCCTGTAATTCTAGGGTTTTAGCCATTGCTTGTTGAGTAGAACCACTGGCTCCATTATATACCATTGCCAGAGCGATCGCTACACTTGAAGGAGAAACAAAAATGTTATCTTGACTACTGTGATTTTTCCAAATTTCTGAAAACAGTTTGAAGCCAAATTTATTATTAGCATCCACGAGTTTGGCATCAGAAATTAAGGTTTTTTTTGGCAAGCGAGTCTCTGAATAGGGTTGCTCAGATTGTGTCAGGGAATTTGTATTTCCACTAACCTGAGAACACCCTAATACACCGAACAGAACAACACTAGCTGCTGCTAAAACGTAGCGTCTTCCTAGACTCACACCATAACGTCTTTGTAGGAATTTTTTTTCCACACCACTTAGTTTCTGCCGATTCATGCTGCTACCTCGTTTGCCCAACGTTTTTAGCTGTCTATACAGAATTGACGCTAAATTATGTTTCGTTTGTTTACTATTGCATTGAGAACAGACAAAACTTGATACTGTTACAGTTTTCGTAACAGCCAGTTGGTGGGGAGAATTAAAGATAACTTATATAAGCTAATAATTTAGAGGGCAATTCAGTTAAGCTTGAGACAAACTGAGGATACAAAATAGAGTTATTTATAATAAATGTATACCAGACTACTTTAACATTAAAAAAATCTGTTTATTTGGTTTTTGATGATAAATAAATCTAATGATTAGATAGAAATTTTCCCACCCCTTCCCTTGTAGAGACGCATGGAACGTCTTTACATTCTTTTTCACCAAATGTCTATGGCAATCTAGGTAAGCCGAGATCACATTTATGGATTATCGCATTGTACTACACATTATTTTATATTAGGTATATGCTAAAATGAGAATAAACCTGAATAATTAGGGATACTGATGGCAAAAATTACTCAAAGTATTTCTGTCTGACTTTTTTGTATATACTCTGAATGCGTAGTTTAGCCACACGAGTTTTCGACAAATCCTGAATATTGTGTGAAAAGTCGATTTTGTGGTCAAAAAATTCGTTTAATTCCGCCAAAATAACTTGGAATCGTTGGATAATATTTTCAGTTCGATACTCGGCAAAAAACTCTTCTGGTAATTGGATAGTTTGTGAATATCTCAGCGCCTTAATCACACGTTGCACATCATACTCTTTTGAGTATCCGGCGATTTTATAGCAATTAAATCCAGGATCTAAATAATCTGACAGTCCACCGTTGACACTGGAAAACACCTGACAGCCACAAGCAAGGGCTTCCATTGGTTGTAGTCCAAAGCCTTCACTAACAAGCTGTTGCGCCCAATATTCGGCGGAGTCATACAGGTAAATCTTCGCCTGATTAAATAGCCCAGGTAAATCTTCTACATAAGAATCAACTAATTTTAGTTTACACTGTTGCTGCAAAGCCGGAATTAATTCTTGGATTAAATATTCTGAAGATTTTCGGGCTTGAACTAAAACATCAATATCTCTGTCCAGATGTAAATTTTTAAATTCGTTACTAATTTGATTGGGCAAATAATAAATTAGAGAATTAGGAGATTTCTGCCCCCAATATCCCATTGTGTTGCGGCTAACTGTGATAATGGGAATACTCCCAGGGAGGCGAAATTTGTAACCTGCACTATGGGCATGGTAGATAACGTGATATTGCTTGAGTTTAGCAGCTAGTTGAGCGATATCAAATCCCCAGCTAATCACAAATATTGCCGCATCTAAATTTTCTGCTGTCAGCAAATCATCAATAAACAGTTGGTCTGTTTCTCTTTGGCGATAAGTGACGACATCAGCACTACAGATTTGCTGCGCGAGTTTAACTGTTTTTAATTCCGCCCAAAGTCCACCGCAGGCAAATTTGCCGTATGTTCCTGGAACTAAAAAGTAAAGCTTTCTCATGAAAATATTTTTGTAATCAGAAACTCAAGGAACTCATAATACACCTAAGTCTACAGGTAGCTTGTATTGGAATCGGGGTTAAATTTTGAATTGTTTAATCTCGCCAACTGACTTTGACAAAATGTCCCTGTCGTCCCCAAAGGTCACGAGTCAGGGTAATATTTTCAATTACTAGGTTAAAGGGAATGGCGGTGGTGAGGTAGCGCTGGGCTATGGAACCTAAATCAGGTGCGAGTTCTGCGGCTGTGGTGGCTGCTATTCCTAAGCCAATTAATTGCTCAATTGGTCGGAATGGTAGTAGTAGATTGACACTGACAGCTAGTCCGGCTGTTAACAGCATGGCTACTGAGGCATTTGTGCCACACCGGGGATGAACAGCTAAATCCCATTCACCATTGATGAGACGATTTAAGCCTAGTGTTACCGCGCGCCGCAAGTCACTGATATTTACTTCACCATAAAGGTAAAATCCTTGTTCTGTGGATAAACCGCCTAAGAGTTCGTTATCTACTTGTACTTTTGTGGGTCTACTAGGTGTATAAGCGCTGTTGGCTTCACTCAAAACCCAAACAGTAGCGTGTTCTAGGGCGTGAACTTGTCGCAGCAGGATAATTTCTTTTAATCCTGGGATGAATGATAGCTGTCTGAGTAAATCAGCGTCTTGTGTTGGTTGCGGTGCGGTCAAATCAAAACTAAAAAAATCAACAGAGGTTGAAGTATTCATAAAAAAAACTGCTCTTTTAGCTGATGGAGCAACATAGATTTAATTAATGTAACGCTTGAGGCTGGGGATTGTTGCAAATTTTTGTTGATGACTGCTTGATTTAGATGCGGATCAGAATTTACGCTAGAGATTCACCTGAAAATAAAGGCGTGAGCAGAACAATTAGTACACGCCAACAATTTATCTAATCGTTCTTGATGGGTAGGACACAGCAATTAACTTCATCTAGGCAAATTTTACCCCACTGCAATGCCCAACGGACGAGAGCTACTCGGTTTTCGGTTTGGGTTTTGGTGAGAATATTGCTGATATGGTTATCAACTGTGCGTTTGCTAATCTCCAGTTTGACTGCAATATCTTGGTTAGTTAAGCCAGCGGCCACTAAGTCGATAATTTGCAGTTCTCTGTCTGACAGACTAACAGGGGTCTGAGACTCGCCACCAGCCATAACTTTTTCTATTCTCCCTTGGTATATGTACTTAATCCTCTTTTAATTCTAGAAGATTCTTTTGTTGGGAGGGTTTGAAGTTATAGCAGTAATGGAATTGACTATATTTTCTTTAGATTTGGCTTTGATGGTAATCTGTGGAAAATTTTTAGTACTTTTAACACTTAATTTTAAATTAATTGCGTAATTTTACTATAATAAAAAGTGAAAATCGGAAAGATATATTTCGGATTGTAGTAGCAAAAATTGTGATTTTATTCATTTTAGACTGGCGACAAATGAGTCAAGAGTGTTGTAGATTTTATACTGGAATTACTAACTCAAAATCGAAAACCCAGATTCTGAAATGAAATGAGCAATCCCCGTGTTTTGTGCCTTGGTGAAATTTTGTTCGATTGTTTAGCTGACCAATTGGGGCTAACGCTAGAAGAGGTGAAGTCCTGGACTCCTTACCCAGGGGGTGCGCCGGCTAATGTGGCGTGTGCTTTGGTAAAACTCGGAACTCCCGCAGGTTTTATTGGGGCTGTTGGTGAAGATGAGCCAGGGAATGAGCTAGTTAAGCTTTTAGAAGAAATTGGTGTAGATACCACAGGGGTGCAACGCCATTCTACAGCACCAACGAGGCAAGTTTATGTGGTGCGCGATCTGGCAGGCGATCGCAATTTTGCCGGATTTGGTGAATATGACACCTCTGAATTTGCCGATACCCGGTTAAAAGCTGAACAATTGCCAGAATCGCTGTTTCAAGAGGCTGACTTTCTGGTATTGGGTACTCTGGAATTAGCTTATCCTGAAAGTGAGCAGGCAGTTCATCGCGCCTTAGATTTAGCCGAACAATACGACTTGAAGATTATTCTGGATGTCAACTGGCGACCTGTATTTTGGCAAGATGCAGATATGGCGCGTCAAAAAATCCAGGAGATATGGAAGCGAGTTGATTTTCTCAAACTTTCTAAAGAAGAGTCCGAATGGCTATTTGATACTACAGACCCAGGTGCTATTACTTACCGCATGGATACCATTGATGGGGTGCTGGTGACAGATGGTGAACATGGTTGCACTTATTGTTTGGGCGAAAATGAAGGTAATTTACCTTCTTATCCGATTGATGTTGTGGATACAACTGGTGCTGGGGATAGTTTTTTGGCAGGATTTATCCACCAGCTAAGTCTACATGGTATTCAAGGTTTGCAGGATGCAGAAACAGCCAAAAAAGTTGTTGCTTATGCTAATGCTGTGGGGGCGCTAACTACTATTAAAGCAGGTGCGATCGCTTCTCAACCGACTGCGGCTGAAATCGATGCTTTTCTGGCTTCTCATCAAGTTTAGGGAATAGTACACCCAGTTGGGATATCAGTCACAATCGGCTGATACTCCTGGCTGGAGAATGGAGAAAACATAAAACTTACCTTGGAGATGGCGCGGGGGAAATTTCATGCTATTGTTTGACTTGTTTTATAGTAAATTTCATATAAAATGGCAGATGATGAGGATATTATCGAAATTCCTCTACGACCTCTGGTTTGGATGGGAGACTCTCTCAAAAATATTCGCTCATTTCCTGAACAAGTCCGTGCATCAGTAGGCTACGCACTGCAATTGGTGCAAGCAGGGGAAACACCGATGGATGCCAAGCCTTTTAAGGGGGTTGGAAGTGGCGTGTATGAAATAGTCAAACGCTACGATACTGATACTTACAGGGCAGTTTATGCGGTAAAGATTGGTGAAAAAATCTATGTCCTGCACGCTTTTCAAAAGAAATCAAAGCAAGGAATTAAAACCCCACAGGCTGATGTTGATCTGATTAAACAACGCTATAAGGACGCAGTAGCTAGGGAAAAACAACAATGACACAGGAAAGCGTTTTTGAAGAAAGTAGTGGTAATGTATTCGCTGACCTCGGTTTGTCAGATGCGGATGAACTTTTTACACGGGGAAAGATAGGGATTCAGGTACTGCGGCTTTTGAAACAAAGGAACCTGAAACAACGTGAAATCAGCAAACTTCTTGGTATTCCCCAGCCAGAAGTTTCTCATTTGATGAAAGGAGAGTTTCAACGGTTTAGCGAGGGTAAACTCCTCATTTTCCTCAAGCGACTTGATACGGAAATCACTTTACATCTTCGCCCTCGTCACGCGCCAGATCAGTCTGCTGAAACGGTGATATCCTTATAGGCTAATCTGAACTGTATTGGTTTAAATACCTAGAACTGTTTTCAGGTTCTGCACAATTAATTGGGGTGGTTCAGAAACATCTACAAAAATCGCATCATCTGGCTCCTCAAGGGCATCTAATTGGCTGTTGAGGAGTTTTTCTGACATAAAATGATTTTGCCTTCCTATAAGCCTCTGTTGGAGCAAATCTAAGCTGCCGTGGAGGTAAATTAGTTTTATGCATTCAGCATCTAATACTAGATATTGGCGATAATTGGCTTTGAGGGCGGAACAGGCTAAGACTATATTGACATTTTCTTTTAACCATAGGGCGATCGCTGTTTGCAAGTCTTTTAGCCAAGGTTTTCTATCGGTATCATTGAGGGGAATACCTAGCCGCATTTTTTCGATGTTATCTATGGAGTGAAATTCGTCAGCGTCTTTAAATTCCCAGTTTAAGGCATCGGCTAGGAGTTTGCCTATGGTGGTTTTGCCGGCACCGGAGACTCCCATGATGATAATTATCATTTTTTTTTAACGCAAAGGTTCGCGGAGGTAAGCGCAGAGGTGCGCGGAGGGAGGAGGGTTAGAGTTTGAGTTTTGCTAAACCTATGTAGCGTATTCCGAATGGTGAGATGTCAAATCGGCAGGGTAAGATTTCTAGGCCGAGTGCGATCGCTTTTCTTAATAGTTTACCATATACTGGGTCTGTAATATCACCAGGGGCAAATTCGGTACAATCTCCTCTATTAATGAAGTACAACATCACGGCGCGGGTTTGGGGTAGGAGTGCGGTTAATTCTCTTAAATGCTTTTGTCCTCTGGTGGTTTCGGTGTCGGGAAATAGGGCTAAGGTGTTTTGCGCCCAAGTTGTATTTTTTACTTCTAAATATATTGGGCGTTCTTCGTCGCTACCTGTTAGGAAGAAATCTACCCGACTTTTTTTGTCTTGTCCATACACTACTTCACCTTTAATTTGGCTATAGTTTCCCAATTCGGGGAAGAGGTTTTTTGCTAATGCTAGTTTTACGATGCGATTAGGTAACATGGTATTGACTCCTACCCAAGTGGGTTGGTTATCATGTACTTGAATTAATTCTAAGGTGTAAGCTAATTTGCGCTCTTGGTTATCACTTTTGGAAATTTGTACTGCACTCCCAAGGGTAGATACTCCCGTCATTGGCCCTGTGTTGGGACAATGTGCTGTAACTATTTCGCCAGAATCAAGTTGAATATCAGCAAAAAATCGTTTGTAGCGCTTGAGTAGTATTCCCGAATATAGCGGTGGGTAGTTGTAAAGCCAGTCAATCATGATCAAACCTATGTGCTGTTAGTGAATATACATTGATTTTTTACCTATTTGCTGCCATTTACAAATATCTTCCCAAAGGTGAGTAAATCTCATATCACAATTTGCTAAATTTTGTAGTCAATTTAACGACATTTACTTAAAAATCTGCATATACTCAGTAATATAAACCTCTCATCAAACAAAATGAGAGAGGATTTCAATATATAAGAAGGTAAATCCTATGCAACAGGTATGGGAATCAACAGAATTAGAATATGCTTTTTTGTTTACCCTCAAAAAGGTAAATTCCATAAATTCAGCAGGTTTCAAAACATTTTTTAATAATTTACCGACTGATCCTTATCTCAAAGGTAATTATCGTTCGAGAAGATTATCTAGATTTATCGCTGCTGAGGATAAATTAATTAAATTACCTCACGGCTACCTCTTCCAAGGTAAAGATTATAATCCATTATTGGGAGATATTAAACGAGAATTTGCAGAATTAGAAGATGGACTTGTAGAATTGGATAGTTTTAAAAATCTAGTTTTAGCATTTAGTGAATCTTGTAAACTACATCCAGAAGCAGAAATAGGAGTGCATCAAATTAGAACCATTTGTTCTCCTCATAACTTAGGAAATCCAGCCCCAGAAGGAATCCATCAAGATGGGACAGACTTTATTGGAATCTTCTCTGTCAATAGAGAAAATATTCAAGGTGGAGAAACCCACTTATATACAGCCAAAAAAGAGAAACCAGTATTTAGTAAAACCTTAAATTCTGGAGAACTACTATTAGTCAACGATCATGAATTCTTCCACTTTACCACACCCATCAAACCACAGATAGAAGCAAAAGGAAGCAGAGATGTATTCGTCTTAACCTCTCCCAGCCTATTAATAAATTACTAATACTTCTTCCTTCTTCTTCCTTCTTCCTTCTTCCTTCGTGTACTTCGTGTCCTTCTCCCTTGGCGCTAGCCTCTCCCTTTGGGAGAAGGGGAGACGCTACGCGAACGTGGTTCGTTAATCTTCCTCCAAAATTCAATCCACAGAGAAAACGTGACAATCAACAAGATAAGGGGAATTGAAAGCAGTCATTTCCCCAGCTTTTTTATTTGTAATCGGAAACAATCTAGCCGATAAAGGCTTATTTAACTTAATAGCCAAAGTTGCCAAATCAGTTAAAATAGAAGCAATTTTTTCAACCGTCATATCACCAGGAATTGGAACCGTATCTAGCCCACAACCACAAACAGCCGAAAATAATAATAAATGAGTAATATCATAAGTTTGCTCATTAGCCCTAGCAGCTAGACCAACATCTTCACATACTGGTAACATCAAACCAGAATAACCGCAAATTTTCACAGAAACACTTTTCAACACACGAGTTAACATCCCCGAAATAGCTAAAGTTCCGGGATGTCCAAACTTACCAGACATAATTTTTTCATAAGCAAAAGCAATACTATTTTCTTGGTCTAAAGACGGTGCAAGAGACGTATCAATACCGTTATATTTTACAGCAAATCTTAGAGATATTTCCTCAGCAATTTTAGCAACTTTAATTAATTCGATTTCTAAAATAGATTGCAATTCCTTCTCTGCTGATTGCAGATTATCAGCTTGGGAAAATGCTTGACTTACCAATTCACCCAGTTCTAAACCGATACCAAAAGAAGTATCACCGATATGATATGCTGTAGGAAAGAATGGTATTCCTGGCTGACAGTTTGCCCATGCACAATATCTAAAATTACCATAACCATTTTCGCTTTCTTGGGCAATGCGTTTGATAGTTTTGGCAGATTCCCAAGTATTTTGAAAGTTAATACCTGTTTCTTGGTTTCCCAATTGGCTGGAACAGTAAATAATTGATGTAGATTTAATAATATCAGGAATTAAAGCTATGGTTTCGGGTTTATTGGCATAGCCAATATTGAAAAAGCTGATATCTAGGCTTTGACAAATCTCCTCTAGTGCTTTAATATCATGAATAATATCAATTTTTGCTAAGTTTAATAAATATTCTTCCCAAGAGTTGGTGGTAATTCTAGTTGTTTGAACTTTATATCCTCGTTTTGCAAAGATTTCTTTTGCTTGTTGGTTAAATTCATGGGCTTGTTTGATTTTATCGGTGTCTTTGGGGGATAGAAGTGATATTCCTGTAGTGATGGTTCTAATTTTCATTTCGCTGATATATGGGTAATATTTTTTATCGAACCGCCAAGTCGCCAAGACGCAGAGAGAAGAAGTAAGTTGAAATTTGGGAATTAGCTAAAATTAGGGTGAATATTTAACATAGAAATGAGATGTCTATCTGGTTGGGTGAACTATGAGTGACGAATTTTACAATCAAGGACTGAAAAAGGCTAAGGATAAAGACTACGCTGGCGCTATTGAGGAATTTAGCAATTCTTTACAATTGATACCTTATTTTGCTGATGCTTTTTTACAACGGGGTTTGGCTTATTATCACTCAGGGGCTATTCACAAAGCTGTTTCGGATTATACAGAAGCGGTAAGGTTGAATCCTGGAAGTATGGATGGGTATTATTGTCGGGGTTTGGCTAGGTTAGAATTGAAAAATTTACCGGGGGCTTTGAGTGATGTGGATATGGCGATTCGCCTCAATTCCGATTATGCGCCTGCTTATAACCTGCGGGGGATAATTCGACGGAAACAAGGTTTTATTCCCGATGCGATCGCTAATTTTAAAAAGGCCGCAAAATTATATTTAGCACAAAAGGATACAGAAAATTGTCGTCTGTGTATCGAAAAGATTAGACAGTTACAACCAAAACCAAAACCTGTTTCTCAGTCAAGTATTTCTATTAATACACCGATATTATCGACAAAGGCATATTTTACCCAGTTATTAGAAAAAGCCGAGAAAGGCAATACTCGTGAGGCGATCGCTGATGTAAACTGGATATTACAAGCTGACCCACAAGATGCCCAAGCTTATTGTTGTCGTGGAATAATTCACTGCAAAATGGGAAAATATCAAGATGCGATCGCAGACTTTAATCAAGCATTATCTCTCAATTTTACAGATGCGGTTGTTTATCGTAATCGTGGTAAAGCCCGTTCACTTTTGGGAGATCATCAAGGTGCGATCGCAGATTTTAATCAAGTCATCAAAATTCAACCCCAAGATGCCTTAGTATACACTGCCAGAGGCAACGCCTACAGGACATCTGGTAATTATCTCGATGCAATTCAAGATTACAACCAAGCATTACAAATTAATCCTGATCATGCTCTAGCTTACTACAATCGTGGTATTGCTTATACTTGTTTAGAAGAAATGCAAAATGCTGTTGCGGATTATCAAAAAGCCGCGAGTATTTTTTGTGAACAGGAAGATTGGGAAAATTACCATCAAGTATTAAATAGTTTAAAAAATATCCAAACATCTAGCCCGGAATCAAAGAAGCAAAACTATAATTTACTGCGTCAGCGACTTTTGCGGATGGTGGGGGGATATTGGGAAATCGCCCAACGATTAATTGATCAACAACAAGAATATCATCCGGGGATGTCAGATGAGTGGTACCTGCAAAAAGTGATTGCTGATTTAGAACGCGATCGCGGTAGGTAAAACCAGTACAATTGTCATACAGCTTTCACTTATCATTGTTCTGCTGTACAGCAAGGCGGACAACTTCTACCTCAACATTGAGTTCTTGAGCAATTTGTTCTATACTCATTCCTGTTTTTAGTAATAAAGGAACAGCTGCTTTCAATATTTCTTCCCGCCCCTCAGCTTTTGCGTCCTGATAAACTCTTGTTTGTTCTAAACTAACTCCCAGCATAGCTTCCACTTCCTTCTCTACTTAAAGACGACAACTTATAAACCGCGATTGTAGTCACAATATCAGTGAATATAAAATGAATGTCACGCAGAGGCGCAGAGGCGCAAAGAAGAATTAATCCATATTCTGTAGTCCCATTGCAATTTTACTATGTTTCTCAATCTGCCCCATGACTTGTTTCGCCCGTTGAATTACTACATCTGGTAAACCCGCTAATCGTCCCGCTTCAATGCCATAGGATTTATCAGCACCCCCTGGTTGGACTTGGTGCAGAAAAATGATTCTGTCGGGTAATTCTTTGACGGTGACTTGATAATTAGCGACGTTGGGCAGGATGCTTGACAATTCGTTTAATTCATGATAGTGAGTAGCAAAAATCGTCCGCGCCCGAATATCTACAGCTATGTATTCTGCTACAGCCCAAGCGATGGAAAGACCATCAAAAGTTGCTGTTCCGCGACCAATTTCATCTAACAATACTAGGGATTTAGCCGTAGCATGATTGAGAATATTCGCCGTTTCATTCATCTCCACCATAAACGTAGATTGACCAGTCGCCAAATCATCCACAGCACCGACACGAGTAAAAATGCGATCGCACACTCCCAACTTTGCAAACCGCGCCGGTACAAAACTACCAATTTGCGCCATCAACTGAATCAACCCTACCTGACGCAAATAACAACTCTTACCACTCGCATTCGGTCCAGTCAAAATTACTAAATCCGGTCTTTCCTCCGCGCCCTCTGCGCCTCTGTGGTTCCTTTCCTCCCTCCCTAATTGCGTAGAATTCGGCACAAAAAACCCAGCCGGTAAAGACTGTTCCACCACCGGGTGACGACCATCCACAATCATAATTTCCCGTCCCTCAACCATCTGGGGACGACAATAACCTTGCTGTACAGCCAACTCAGCTAAACCACACAACACATCAGCCGCAGCGACAGCACGGGAAGTATTGCGAATAATCTCCGCCTGTTGTCCTACCTCTTCCCGCAGTTCGACAAAAATCTCATATTCCAACTGATTTAAATCATCCCGCGCTGTGAGAATCCGCGCTTCCCGTTCTTTCAACTCTGGGGTGATGTAACGTTCTTCATTGGTTAAAGTTTGCTTACGGATGTAATTATCGGGTACTTGGTCAGATTTAGAACGAGAAATACTAATGTAGTAACCAAAGGTTTTATTAAATCCTACCTTTAAATTGGGGATGCCGGTTTTTGCCCGTTCATCAACTTCTAAATTCGCAATCCATTGTTGGTCTGATTCGACAGTGGCTTTTCGCTCATCTAACATGGGATTCATCCCTGGACGAATCAACCCGCCTTCTTTAATATGTATGGGTGGCGATTCTACAAGATGGGCGTGTAACTTTTGAGCTAATTCTGATAATTCTGCTGGTACTCTCTGCAAAGCTTTCAGAAAAGGCGATCGCGCATCAATGACTAAGTGGGATAATTGCGGTAAGCGTGAGAGGGAATCAGCCAAAGCGACTAAATCTTTAGCGTTAGCAGTCCCAGAAGCCGCCCTTCCCGTTAGCCGTTCTAAATCGTAAATTTGCCGTAATAACTGCCGCAAATCTTGACGCAAAGGTGTATTTTCCATCAACTCTTGGATGGTATTTTGACGCGCCCCAATGCCTTTAAGATCAATTAGCGGTTGCAATAACCACCGCCGCAACGCCCGCCCGCCCATCGCTGTGCTGCTTCTATCTAATGCCCACAGCAGGGAACCGTGAAATGTGCTATCCCTGACCGTTTGCGTAATTTCTAGGTTACGTCGAGTTTGATTATCAACAATTAGGTAGTCAGTAATGGTATAGGTGCGTAACTTTTGCAGAACAACTGGGTTGACTCTTTGCATATCTTCCACATATTCCAGTAGACCACCAGCCGCCCGCACAGCTAAAGGAAGATGATCACAACCGAGTCCTTCAAGCGATCGCACTTTGAATTTTTCTAACAATTTCGGTCTAGCTTCGCCTTGAGAAAAGGGAACCTGCGATCGCAAGCTATAACAAAATGATTGTGGTAAACATGGGGGAAGATGGGGCGAACTTTCACCCGGACGCAACAAGCTACCCAAATCAGGGGCGTTTGTGGGAACCACCACCTCGGAAGGTTGCAACCGCATTAACTCCTGAGTCAGGTGTTCTAAATCACTTCCTTGAGTTGTGAGAAATTCCCCTGTAGAGATATCTGCATAAGCTAAACCCCAATGATTCCCCGCAATTACCACAGCCGCAATGTAATTATTGCGACTTGATTTTAACATTCCCTCTTCTAGCAAAGTCCCTGGTGTGAGGATGCGGGTAACTTCGCGCTTGACTAAACCGACTGCTTCCGATGCGTCTTCTACTTGGTCGCAAATTACCACCGCATAGCCTTTTTCCACCAATTGGGTAGTGTAGCGTTCCCAAGCGTGGTGGGGTACACCAGTCATAGCTACGCGACCAACTTCGCCCGCGTGTTTACTGGTGAGTACAAGTTCTAATTCTCTGGAGACAGTTACAGCGTCTTGGAAAAAAGTTTCAAAAAAATCTCCGACCCGATATAGCAGCAAAGCATGGGGATGTTTATCCTTGACTTCCACATAATGCTGATACATCTTACTCAGCTTACTGCGGTCTACCAATTGAGTATCGACGTGAGGTGTAGCAGGGATGTTGGGTTCCGTTCGTTGAGGTTCAGATTGAGAAGCAGTCATAGATGCTAGGGGTGATGCACGGAGATTCCACAATACCTGATGATAGCGTGATATGGGGGGGGAGTTGGCGATCGCTCAAACTTTTGTTATCTTATCTGTTAAAGTCGTGAATAGGCGACCGCATGATGGGGAAGCTTGACGAACCTTAGCCACATCCAGCAATTCCAAAAGCTTAGAGGCGTGTTTAATTTTTTGATACTCGCCCTTGGAGGTATTACAAGTAGCGTCTTTCAGGCTCTTAAATAACGTGTCTTTGTCAATAATTTCGATATTAGAGTTTTTGGGAATGGCATTTTTCCTAAATCCCTGACCATAATATTTTGTCAGGGTTTCAATATCAGCAATAAACCAAGCGTCCATTGTTTGAACCATCAAATGACATTGAATCTCGTCAACTTCTGAAGGTTTATCCCAATTATCCCTAAACTTTAGATGTCCCCAACGAGATTGTATAGTCACAGGTGCTTCTGCGTCAACCAGCAAAACATTAAAGGCATCTGGATGAGATTTTAAAGCATTTCTAAAGTTACGAAATGCATTATTGCGAGTACCACAAATAATAATGCTCCATTTAGTTTTTTTACTTTTAGCTAATTCAATAAATGTATTGAAAAATTTATTAAATCCTTGTCTAATTTTAGCCTTCTCCGCATTAGAATTACCACCACCCTCTATATAAATCCGAATTTCTTTTACCATCGATTTCCCCCAATTTCACCCATGCGCCAGAGGTCGCCGAGAGTATAATTTTCTAGCCAATCTTTGAGTTTATCAGGTTCAAGGCGGCGGAGGTGAGAGCCTTTTTCGTCTCGTTCACAAACTAACACTGATTCGGGATATTCACTCAAAGCCGAAATTAAAGCATCAGAATGAGTTGTCACTATTAATTGTGTTCTCTGGGATGCTTCAATTAGCATTTCTGCAATAGTCGGTAAAATATCTGGGTGTAAACCAATCTCTGGTTCTTCAAGACAAATAAGTGTCAGAAACAGCACAGCCAGTTAGATAAAGTAAAAAATTGCCTAATTACTCTATTAACTGGCTATATTTTGCTACAGTATTGAAAATTTACGCTTCTGGCGGTAAATCTACGCTGTAAATAATTTCCCCGGCTATGTTACGCAGTGAAACTGTCATCACCTTGGTATCAGCATCAATTTTCACTCCTCCAAAGAATTGTAAACCTTCACTGGGTGGTCGATTTGGTTTCATACCTGGAGGATTACTTTGAAATATTAATTGTGGGCCAAAGGTATTATCTAATTGTCCTGGGCCAAATGTCCCAGAGTTGAGAGGCCCGGCGACAAACTCCCAAAAAGGCTTAAAGTCGGTGAATTGTGCCTGACTGGGGTCGTAATAGTGGGCTGCTGCATAATGTACATCAGCAGTTACCCAAACAACATTTTTAATATTCCTGCGTTTGATAAATCGGAGTAACTCAGTTAACTCTAATTCCCTTCCCAAAGCTGCGCCGTTGTCTGCGTTAGCCCAAGCTTCAAAATTAGCACCATCTCGAACTATTAACCCCAAAGGCATATCACTAGAAATTATTTTCCATGTGGCTTTTGATTTCAGCAATTGCACTTTCATCCATTGCAATTGTGATTTACCCAGCATATCTGTTTCTGCACTTTTTACTGACTGAACATTGTCAGTGTTTTGCCCCCGGTAAGTGCGTTCATCCAGCATGAAAATGTCTAGTAATGGACCATGTTGGAAGGAACGATAAATTTTGGATCTCTCAGCACCAAATCTTGTCCTGTAGTTCATGGGCATATATTCAAAAAATGCTTGTCTTGCCCTTTGTGCTAACAAGTTAACATCTTTAACTGTATAGCGGTCATCACTGAGGAGAAATTCGCCAGGATACCAGTTGTTTGTGGTTTCGTGGTCGTCCCACTGCGCTAACATGGGAACTTGAGCGTTAAAACGCTTCACATTTTCATCCAGCAAATTGTATTGAAAATTGCCACGAAATTCTTGAAGCGTTTCTGCTACTTTTGATTTTTCTTCTGTGGTGATGTTTTTCCAAATTGTGCCATCATCAAGGGTTCTTTCTGCCACGATGGGGTTATCAACATAAACAGTATCGCCACAATGGATAAAAAAGTCGGGATTAAGTTGACGCATGGTTTCGTAAATTTTCATCCCACCGAAATCAGGATTAATTCCCCATCCTTGACCGGCTGTATCTCCACCCCATACAAAGAATATATCTCGTCCAGTTGTGGGGGGAGTGCGGAAAGTACCGCTTACAGGTTCGCTGTAGACGTTTCTATAGTCTAAATCTTGGAAAATTACCCGATAAAATATTTGTTGGTCTGGAGGTAAGTTTTTGAGATTAAATCGGGCTGTGAAGTCGTTATCTTCTAAAGCCGATGGACCGAAAACACGTCGCACATTGCTAAAAGATTCACTGGTGGAATATTCAATTAACATTCTGGATGGGCGATCGCTGCGACTCCAAATTATAATACCATTGTCGCTAATATCTCCAGAGGCAATACCATAAGGTATGCCAGGACGCATTCTGTCAGAGGTAATAATTCCAGGTGCTTGTCCGAAAACTGGTGATTTTGATATCAGATTTGTGGTAATGATTCCACCGGCTGTCACCGCAGAATTTAGTAAAAACTGGCGACGGTTAAACCTGAATGGGTTATGGGAATTTTTACTCATGTTAGCAACCTCAAGCAAAGTCTTACAAAATAAGTAATTACCACATTCTGTAATGCCAATGAGTAAAGCTTGAGTTATCAAAAGGTTATTATTATAGCCAGGAACTCGGTAGTACGGGCGGGTTTAGTCATATCGTCGTCATTTATCGGCGTTCATCGGCGTTCATCGGCGTTTAATCATTCTTTTCTAAACTGTAATAGTTATAGCAACCAAAAAAAAGCCAGCAGACAGAATAACTCTATCGTACCGGCTAAATTCAACTGTTTTGTGGAAAACATGGGGATAAGCTACCCAGTTTACACCAGCTTCAAATCGGTGTACTCCGCCAAGATATCATCAGATGTCAGGGTATCGCCTTCAGCTTGGGGAGTCCAAAGCACCTCAATAGCCAAAAGTTGATCACCGGGAATTCCCCCAATTCGCCGCAAGGCTTGACGCAAATCATCAGAACTGTTAATTTCTGGGATGTCAAATTTGCCTAATGTCGCCGCTAATAAGGTGACAATTAGGTATTCCCCAGGGCCTTCACTAATTAATTGGGTGGGGTTATCTAGTTGGTCAGCAGTCGGTAAAGCTTCTCTGTTTAGGGCTGCTTTGAGTTGGTTGTTGACATTAGACAGAGTTTCTTCGCTAAACTTGCTGCGTTCTGCCAGCGATAAACGGTTAAACTGACTTTCAGCCGCAGTTAATTTAACTTGCTGTGTACCACCACCTGCATATACCCAGTATTCTGGATGACGGAGTAAGGCTAAACTCGCTTCTTGCAAAACTTCTGCTCTTCCTTCTGGGGAATTAGTATCCGCAGATTCAGCAATTTTGTTGAGTTCACTTTGCAAACCACGAGCTTGCGCTAATAAACCAACTTGCAAACGAGTTACAGATACAGGCGGGTTGCTGCTGTATCCTACTTCTTCGCCTTCACCACTGCTAACACGGCGGAAGGTTTGGACAAGGAAGTTAGCGATCGCAAAGAAGATTAAAATGCTAAAGATACCACCAAATCCTCCGCCAATACCCCAAAAGGGAATCAAGAACGGAAAGCCGAAGCCACCACCACCAGGATAGTAACCTCCACCACCACCAGGCGCGTAAGTGCGCGGTGTGTAGGTGCGGCTAGAAGGCGCTCTAAATGAACCTCCGCCGATGCGACCACCACTGCGGGCGGCTAACGCACCATCTGCATGGCTTAGTGCTAAAGTTAACACTAAGCTGAAAAGAAAGAAAATTTTGAACAGGGGTTTGATGGTTTTTTGTAGTTTGTTACGCATAACACAGACTCTGGAAAATGATATTACTTATGATTGCCTACCAGGCTAGTAGAAATGTTGTGCTTCCTGGAATCATGCCCAATCGCAACTAATGAGTTTTTGATTGACAGTAGCTCTTTTTAATAGGACTTACGCAAGAACTCTCTAAAACCCTCTTAACTTTGTGTCCTTTGTGTCCTTTGCGGTTCGTTCTTTCATAATTTTGCGTAAGTCCTGTTTAACATTCATATTTTTTAGCTACATCTCTAATTTACCGCGTCTTATCTTGGTTAGACAGTAAGCGGAGGGGGGATTTCTGTAGTAGATAACCGTACATGAACCAGACCCCCGTTCCTTCATCCGCCCTCTCCTTCTCGGTAGAGGTTAACAAAACAAGTATTGGAAAATACCCACTGTCCACCGCAAGTGCTTCCATCAAGCCTCTTCCCATATACTGTCTTTTTAGTGATGGCGATCAAGTTCTGCTCAGAGGATGTTATGTTCGCCCAAAACTTTTAAAACATCCTCTCATATTTTAGACAGAATTTTATTTATTATAACAATAGAAGTTTCATTAGAGTTCTGGCGAGAAAATCTCTATCAGGGTTCACCGAAGACGCATATTTGAATTTGGTCTATATCTTTGGCATTTTGGCATCACAACCACGGTTATTTAGGATAATCTATTAAGATAAACAAGCCTTAGTAATCTTTGTAGCAGTTTATTATTCATTAATTTAGCTACAATTTGCACTTTTTTATGTATTCATTTTTTCGTAATTATTTGATTTAAATTATCAATTTTTGTGCATTTAGCAACCACTAATATAATTAACAAACACTTCACAGAAATAATAAACAATTCTCCATACTTAATGGTTTAAAATATGGCTGAGATATGTGTAATGCATTCGCTCAAATAAAGATGGAAAATTATCTTTTTTCAAGCTATATCCTACAGAGTGGCAATCATGTATAGAAATATCTCAGCCTTGTTTGTATTAATTACGGGTTGTAAAAAAACAATAACACTTGCATATTATTTGAATTAAACTTATCACAAGTAGCATGGAACATATCTCACAACTGCCCACAAAAGTCCGAGATCACACCCCATACCCTGACATTCTAGTAATATCCCATTTCTTTCTGCCAAAAAAGGCAGTAATTGGGGAATATTTCTATAATCGTTGTTTGCAAGATCCGGAACGGGTAGTTGTTCTGGCGGCTGGTTGTTCTGGTGATCAAGTATTTGACCAAGCTCAACAGTTTCCTGTATATCGCTGGGCAAATTCTCGCTACTGGCTGGGTGATTTGATGGGGAGTTTTTTGCAGCCTGCTATCAATTTAGTTTGCTCATTCTTCTTAGCCATTAAACTATATTTTCGCTATCACTACCGTTATATTGAATGGGCTCACGGCTACGATTTTCCGGCGTTGTTGTTATTGAGTTATATCCTACCCATACGCTTTTTTATTCATTTGCATGGTAGTGATATTCTGGATATTGTACACAATCCTGTATTGCGATCGCTCTTGAAATTGACCCTGACACGCGCGGAAGGAATTGTTTGTAACAGTTACGTAACCCAAGATTATCTCCGCAAGTCTTTTCGCTTACAAACTCCTACCCATGTCATTCAACCTGTAGTCAGACCAGAAAAATTTGGTGTAGACAAGAATCAAAATAATTTTGATGATTTACGTCAACGCGTGCGGGAAGCCCATAATATTCCCGAAACAGCAATAGTGATTCTTTCAGTAGGAAGGTTAGTCAAGCAGAAAAGCTTCGAGCGGGTGATTGAAAATTTACCCCTACTGCTGACTATTGGAGTCGATGTTCACTATATACTTTGCGGTCAAGGGCCATGTGAAACTGCATTAAGAAATTTAGCGCAGCGCTTGCGGGTAGACAAGCGGGTACACTTGACTGGATATGTCCCTGATGGGGAATTAGCGGGATATTATGCAGCTTGTGATATGTTTGCTATGTTAACTTTATCAAATCCCCAAGCCTATATACAGGGTTTTGGTATTGTCTACTTAGAAGCAAGTTACTTCGGTAAGCCTGTGATTGCTTCTCGTTTAGGCTCTGTGATTGATATAGTTCGTCATGAAGAAAATGGTCTTCTGGTGAATTCCCAGTCTGGATATGACGTTTTTCAAGCCTTCAAACGATTGTGTAATGACCAAAACTTACGTGAACAACTCGGTCGCAAAGGTAAAGAATTAGCTAGGCGCAGAACCCTTCACCGTTCGCTGTACCTATCTGAACCTATCCCTAATGGTTTGTTGAATTAACCACCCCCGACAATGGTAACAATTTCTAAGCGATCGCCTGGCTGTACTTGTGTTTGTGACCAAAATTGACGGTGTAAAATCTCACCGTTATACTCCACCGCTATTAAACGGGGATTAAAACCCAATTGTTGGAGTAAATCTGGTAAAGAAGTTTGGGTCAAGCAACTACGCGTTTCTCCATTTACCTGGAGGGTAATCTGATTAGACATCTTCAAGGGCTGAGTTTTAAATTGGTTATAGTTTGATCCGATGCAGTTGGGAAACTAAATATTGTGTCACCAACGTAGGCTGTTCAGCTTGGATGATAGCTCGTACCACCGCTACACGTTCTGCTCCCGCCGAAATCACATCATTGATATTATTTGCATCTATACCCCCAATCGCAAACCAAGGAATTGAGCTATTTTGGGCGGCGTAACTGACATATTCTAACCCTGCTGCTGCCTTATCTGCTTTTGTGGGAGTTTCATAAACTGGACCGACACCAATATAATCTGCACCTTCAGCAATTGCTTTTTGCATTTCTTCCGCATTTGTAGTCGAACGCCCAATCAAACGCTGGTGACCGAGTAATTGTCTGGCCATAGCAATGGGCATATCTTGCTGTCCCAAATGTACCCCATCTGCATCCACAGCCAAAGCTAGATCCACTCTGTCATTAATGATAAACAAAGCGCCGTAGGAATGACATAGTTGCCGTAATTTTGTCGCCTGTTCCACACGCACAGTATCATCAGCAGTTTTATCGCGGTACTGTACCAGAGTTAATCCACCTTTGAGAGCCGCTTCTACCGTTTTAAATAAAGTTTCTGAGGGAGAAGTGACTAGATATAAATGCGATCGCCACAGCAGTTGATAGCGCTCGTAACCCATTAAACTAGACTCTAGGGTATAAACACGATAGCGCATTTGCTTAAAAGCTTTACCCATATTTGGATGGTAAAGTTTACCGTATTCTTCCAGCACCCGCATTGCTTCTTGGACACGGCAAAAATTGGCTTGTAATAGCGCTTTAATGCTAGAGCGTTGTTCTTCCTGGGGATGGGTCAATTCTGTACCGGGGTCCCCTGGTGTATCCCGCGCCGCCCGCAGTTCAGCAGTATGCCAATGAGCCAACTCTTGACGCAGGTACTTACATTCTCCCAGCAATTGAGCATTATTTAACCCAAAGCGACACCATTCTTCAATAATTCGCAAGCCTTCGCGGGCGCGGTCTAGATTTGCATCTAAAATACGGTAAACTACTTGCTGTATTTGTGCTTTTTGGCTGTGTGGCTCGACCATGACAACAACCCTATTATTACTTTCTTTAAATGACGTAATCTCAACACTTTTAGACATTTTGATTAAAATTTTCTAGTCCGGACATAGGAAAAATAAGTAGAAATTGACTATATATTTATACATCAATAGCTGACTACATAACTTACAAAGATTTAGGGACGACTTTATAATATATCTTAAAGTGAACAAAAACCAGATCCAGCATTATACAATTAGCTCGCTACATAATACCTGGCTTTGACTAGCTATATAAGTTAGGAACCACAGATGAACACAGATGAACACAGATATATCCAGGACTTACCCAAAAACCTTCTCAAACCCTTATTCCTCTGTGTCCTCTGCGTCTGGTGTGGTTCGTTATTCCGTAATTTGTGCGTAAGTCCTAATATAGTTAGGACTTACGCAATAACTCTCTGCAACCCTCTTTCCTTCGTGTCCTTCTCCCTTGGCGCTAGCCTCTCCCTTTGGGAGAAGGGGAGAGGCTAGCGCCAACGCGTTCTTTGTGGTTCGTTTTTTCATGATTTTGCGTAAGTCCTGATAGTAATCCGCTTTGATTTTTGATAGCTTGCGTGGCGTAGCCATACTTACTTGCGTAGGTGGTCCGTGGTCCGTGGTCCGTAGTCCGTGGGAAACAGCTTTTTGAGTTGTAAGCGCAAACCGCAGGCTACGCCAACAGAGATCAAATAGGAGTCCTATATCTTTATCTGATTCTGCTGTATGTAAGAACTTACCTTAATAGCTAATAAGATTTCTGTCTTTGTTTGATGATAATTTGTTTAAGGGGCTAACAACACTATTTTTGACTATGTTTCCTCTTAAATAGCTAATAGCAGAATTGCATAGCTGATTGTACCAAAAGCAAATGACCAAAAGCAACTTTCTCTCTCTTCTGGTAGTTCTTCTTTCAGGACGTTGAGTACAATACCTCCGGCTAAAAAAGCAAATAAAACCGCAACAAAGGCTTGGTTAATTTCTGTAACTATGCCAATTAGCCAGCCGATAATTACTGCTATTGCTAACAGCCATCGTCCAATTTTATCATAGTTTTTTTTGTAATTTTTACGCAAACCATTATCGTTGACTATAAAATGTAGCGACATAGCAAAAGAAAATAATAATAAACTCTTGATACCTGGTTCTTCTCTGTGTACTAGCAAGTAGCCAATTAAGAGGTTATAAATCGCAAAAGAAGCAATATGTAGCCAAAAAATATATAAATAACTTACATCTGCATTTCCTATTTTTTGTTGACGTTGACGCGATGTTTTGGCTAATCGTTCCAAGCCATAAAAAATTGTTAAACCTAAAAGTGCTACCAAATAAACATGATGCTCTAAAAAACTAACTCCTATATTTACACCGTTTTGGAGTGTTACTTGTGCTTGACTCAGTTCTGGCAAAATGTGGATAAACACATAAGCCACAGATACCCCACTCCCAAAGGAGAACCAACGACTATGTGGAGTCTTTTGGAAGCATCTTAGTTTACCTGCAAATAAATGTATAGAGGCTAAGGCGATCGCAAAAATTCCAGTGTTCATGCTTTTTTATCCTATGAGTCACTACACCCTACAAATGAGGGATTTTTTTCATGGGAACTTTCTCAGAGCAGAAACCCGAAATAATAAATTGAGTCTAAGATATATAATTCTCGACATTCTAGTGTCTTAGAGGATAAAACTTGATTGTTAGGACTTATCACAAGTGGATTTATCCCATTATGTATTCTGAATATCGTCAAGCACAGAACCTGCAATTAAAGCTAAATAACCAGGATAACAGATCAAATTCTTCCCTGGAATTAGTCTGTCCTTTAGTTTCCTCCATTTTATCTTTCACCCTTGGCTTAGGAGTGACAAGCATAACCCTACTGGGTATCAACCCTGGAAAGGTCTTGGCTCAAATTCCATCTACAGCAAATCAGATAGCCCAGGGGGAAAGCACAAGGTCTGAAATTAAAATGTTATTTGTCAATCCCAGTGCGGGAAATAACTCATCGGGTAATGGTAGTGAAAGCGCTCCTTTACAGACGATTACTCAAGCTTTGAAAGTCGCCTCGGACAATACAATGATTATGCTCTCCCCTGGTACTTATAGCGCTGAGACTGGAGAGGTTTTTCCCCTCAAACTCAAACGGGGTGTTGCTGTTCAAGGCGATCCTCTGAGCAAAGGACAGGGAATTACAATTAAAGGCGGTGGGAGATTCCTCAGTCGCAGCTTTGGCGGTCAAAATGTGACTATCGTGGGCGCAGATGAAGCTGAGTTACGTGGGGTAACGGTCACAAATCCCCATACCCGTGGTTTTGGTGTGTGGATTGAATCGAGCAATCCCTTGATTGCAAACAATACGTTTATCGGCAACACTCAGGATGGGATTTCCCTAACTGGTAACAGTGCGCCGAGAATTAGGCAGAATTACTTTCATCGTAATGGGGCGAATGGTATGACCATTGGCGGTGATTCCCAACCGGAAGTGCGGGAAAATGTCTTTGAGCAAACAGGATTTGGCATAAATATTACTCAAAATGCTGCTCCTGTAATATCCCTGAATCAAATTCAAAACAACCGCGCTGGAATTGTAGTACAAGCCAATGCGCGCCCGATTTTACGCAATAATTTAATTCAAGGCAATAGTGAGGATGGTTTAGTGGCGATCGCTCAAGCTATCCCTAATTTAGGTACTATTGCTGAACCAGGTGGTAACGAATTTCGCAATAATGCTCGCCATGACATTAATGCTAGTGCTAGTAAGCAGACGATTCCTGCTGCTGGTAATAAGCTGTCCCAAAATCGCATTGCTGGTCAGGTAGATTTCAACGCTCAAACAGCACCGGGCCCTAACAAACCTCAGCCTAATACTGTAGCAAGTCGCATCAGCGAGGCAATACCGGAGAATGGAGAAATTATTTTTTCTGCCCCCAGTCAGCCCCAGCAGGCGAATCAGTCACAGGTCAATTATGTGAACATTGACCCCAATATTGTGGAATTTACAGCCCCCCAGTCACCTTCTCCAGGGCAATTACCGACCACATCAGCCGCACCTCCTTTTGGGGGATCACCTCTGTTACCAATTCCCAATGGCAATACTCGCCCAACTCAGACCACTGCATATACCAATCAAGCGGGTGTACGTTATCGCGTCATAGTCAATGCTGCAACTGATAGGGAACGAGACATTGTGCGAAATTTGGCACCGGGTGCATTTCCGACTATGCGGCAGGGTCGTAGAGTCATGCAAGTGGGAGTTTTTAGCGATCGCAGTAATGCCGATGAAATAGTACAAGTTCTCAATAGTAACGGTTTAAAAACTATAATTGAGCCGTTAAAATAAAATACACCAATTTCACCCCCAACCCCTCTGCTTACCTTCCCATAGCTTCTCCCCTTCTCCCAAAGGTAGCTACGGTATACACACAAGTCGGAAAATTTCACCCACATTGGCTTGAATTCTGGTAAGGCGCATAATGATTTTCTTGTGGAACAGGCATCTTGCCTGTTCTGGGGGGACTAGTACCGCAAGGCGGAAGTCAAAAGTCAAAAGTCAAAAGTCAAAAAGCTTATAAAATGGGCTTTTCAGGGATTTTGAATGGTCTGTTTATTTACGCCGTCTTGTACTAGAAACCCACCCCACTACAAAAAAGGATTTGAAGTAATTTAATCATTTGTGTGTATCAGTAAACCAAAGGGAGAAGGAGAGGGAAATTTTTGACGTTAAACCTTCACTTTTTGGTTAAGGGGACAAGGTATAGTGACTTTTCCTGCCCAATCTGTCAAAGTATTTTCATCTTTGTAATGCCGAGGACTTTTCATCAACAAGCGCCAGGCTTCTGGTGCATCTAATAAATTATATTTCTCAGCATAATCAGTTTCTAACAACTTTCTAACCATGAGATAATAATCAGAGTTCATGCCTGGAAAAAGGTGATGTTCTGTATGGTGGGAGAAATTAAAATGTAACAGGTCAAATATTTTATAAACCCGTAAAGATGTAGAATTTACCAGTGGATCATTAACATCGGTCATCGGACAAAGCAGATGATTCGTATAAATATAGAACATCAAGGCTGCATTGCCCATTGCTATCGGTAAAAAGTAGCTTAATATGAGTTTTAGGGGGTGAAATTCTAGATAGGCTAAGATAGTTAGATGAATTATTGACATGAGAAATAATTCCCCTGCGATCGCTCGCCGATCTTTGGCACTAACTGTAAATGCTGCCGGAACATAATCCACTGATTTATTATTAAAAAATAGTACCGATGTCAGATTGCGAAAATTATCGTCCTCCCCATGCCAACGTCAGTTGGGTGGGGAGTGGGGAGTGGGGAGTGGGGAGTGGGAAACAGCTTAGTTAAAAATATGGCAACCTCAAGGTTGAAGAATGTTTAAACCTTTGCTTAGGGTTATCCAAACTTGAATTTATGAATATAAGTATCGAGTTCTTCCTGGGCATAGAAGCGTTATCGCTTGTCGTCCGACATCGCTTTAAGTTTTGACGTAAATGAATCAGAGTGATCGCTGGTTGCGGGAGTAAATTGCCCAATGGGTGGATGATTCGCAGATGGTGGTAGTAGTTTTTTTGGCTCGTGAGGTTTTGGTAAGGGGGAATTTCCCTGAAGACGGTTTTGTGAGTTTACCCTAGTCTGAGTACCAGTTGCAGCAGTGCTAAGAGTGGAAGATGCTAATATGTTTTGTCCGGATTTCTCCTCTTTTTCTGCATTCATCGGTTGTAGGGTTGCTGTTTGAGTTTGCCTATACCGATTACCCACCATAGCAGGTAAGGGATTGGCTGTAACTGGTTGATGAATCAATGGGGACTCAGATGGAATTTTTGGCTTGAGAGGAGGTAGAACTGGTGTATCCACTTCCGTTAAGCTTTCGGGAAATTTGCTACAAATCAGGCGTTCAAATTCCATATTGAAATGATAAATAACCTGCCCCCGTCGCTGCCAAAATACTAATATTTGCTGCACCGAAATTCCTTTATAACGACCTTGATATAGGGCTTCCACGACTGCTAAGTGCAACCATTTTACTGGGTATTCAGTTTGCCAACGGTTCATTAGCTCATTGGCAGTGTAGCCATTGAGGTCAAAACTATAGTGAGTTAATAGAGCGATCGCCAATTCGGCAGAGGATTGTGAGGCTGTTGTTAACATGGGACTATTGGCTTCAGACGAGGGGTATAAATTGTCTACCCATCGCTTATAGCCTAGCGTGTTTTTAGCTATAGGATTGATTACCAAGAATTTCCAGGCTGATAAACAGTGTATTTCATTTTACTTGGTCAACTGCCCACTGTCTAAACAATATAGGTGGAATTAATTCTTGAGGCTCGCTGAATAGCAACTAATGCTTGATAAACCATTGCGGCTACTTCGGCACGTGTTGCTTCCCGCGTCGGCACAAGTTGTTTAGGGTTGGGGTAATTGACCACAATTCTTTGCTGTGTAGCAGTTACAACTGCTTGACGAGCATAATTAGGAATTGTCTGACTATCAGTATAAGTGAGTAAGGCATTGTTATCAGCTGTTGGTAGGGTAAGTCCATTCACTAAGGAGAGTATTACCTGTATTCGTTGCACATTTTCAGCCGGGCGAAAGGTGCGGTCGTTAAATCCACTGATAAAGCCACCTCTACTGGCAATTTGTAAAGCTTCATCAGCCCAAAAATCTGGGGATATGTCTGTAAAATTAAATGGGGGGCGTTTGGGTGCAGGATTAAAAGCCACTGCGACTAAAGCCGCATATTCGGCGCGAGTCATGAGTTTATCTGGCCGGTAGCTACCATCAGCAAAACCATGAGTTAAATTCATGCTAGCTAACCCCCGAATAAAGGGTTCTGCCCAGTGTCCGCTAATATCGGTAAATCCGGGGATATTGACATCGGGGCTGACAATATAGGGTGATGCGATCGCCTTTTCTTGACTCTTGGCTACCAAGGCTTGATAAATTAATGTTGCCACTTCACCACGAGTTATATCTCGCAGAGGTTCTAGTTGTTCGGTTTGGGGATAGTTAACCACCAGTAACGATTGGGTGGCAATTGCTACAGCATTCGTGGCATAACTGGGAATTTGAGTGCGATCGCGGTACACGTTTAACACCTGGGGATTGCCGCCTGTGAGTTTTAAGCCATTAACTATTGATACTATAGCCTGTACTTTTGTCAAGTTTTGACCGGGGCGAAATGTCCTATCGGGAAACCCACTGATAAAACCCATTTCAGCCGTTTGGGAAATCGCTGATGCTGCCCAAAAACTGGAATTTACATCCGTAAATTTACTACCTAAATTTCTTATTTGTAACTTAAAAGTTTTGGCAATGATGGCTGCATACTGAGCGCGATTTATCGGGGAATCTGGGGCAAAAGTGCCATCGGGAAAGCCACTAATCGCCCCTCTTTGCACCAATGCTTCCACAAAATCTGCTGTCCAATGTCCAGCTAAGTCAGAAAAAATACTGCTGCTACCTGAGATGCTGCGCGGATGATCTTCTAGGACAGCAATAAAATCTACCCTTCCCTTGACTTGGGTAGGATTCAACTGATTACCTGCGGAAACTAGCGGCTGTGGTGTATTATTATGTAAATCGTATAGATTATTATTCAGAAAAATATTACCAGCCGCGTCTTGGTTATTACCTAAATCAGGAATAGCGTCACCATTGACTAACATCCCGCCTTGAGTATTTTTGGTAATCCGATTATGACGCAGTACAGGTCTAGCATTGCGAGAAAGAGCGATCGCCGAACGGTTATCAGATATTGTATTATTTGCTATTAATGGCGCAGCATAATCGCTGATAGCAATACCCAAAGAGTTTTTTTGAAACACATTTCGCAACACTTCTCCCTTGCTATGACGCGCCATCATCAAGCCACTGGCGGAATTTTGCCTAAACACATTATCCACAATGGCGGGTTTAGCATTCCCAGTCACAAATATACCTTCTCGTCCACAATTAACAAAAGTATTATTAGCCACATTTGTTGCAGCCGATTCAATCCAGATACCAGTACCTTTAGGCACGGGGTTAGTCACCGTCACACCTAAGAGACTAGCATTACCTTGCAACAGTAATGTCATACTTTGTCTACCAAAACTGGGAGTTTCATACTCACCACTCCCAGAAATCACAATTTCAGCACCTTTATTCGCTTCGTTACCGATGACTGTCACTCCCCCAGAAATAACTATGGGAAACACCTCACCATTAGCTACACTATAAGTCCCGGATGTCAACTGAATAATTACGGCTGTTTTAGTAGCTTTTAAGGCACGGGTGAGACTTTTAAACGGACTCGACCGAGAACCAATATTGGTATCATTCCCCTGGACAGGATTGACATAGATTGTGGCAAAGAGGGTAGAATTGACCATTAATTGTTAGACGCAATTGTTTAAGTTCTCACAGTCATGAATAATAACTTATACCAATTTTTTATCCCCTTGCACTTAAACAAATTTATCTGTGTTCATCTGTGTGCATCTGTGTTAACTAATTCTTCTCCCCAGGGGAGACGCGAACGCGTACCTACTCAAAAGAGAACTGCATTAACTCCCCTCTCCTTCTTATCTGTGTTCATCTGTGTGCATCTGTGGTTAACTAATTCTTCTCCCCTCTCCTTACTAAGGAGAGGGGTTGGGGGTGAGGTTTTCTGTATTCGATTAAATCCGCATGATTAAAAAAATAAGGAGAGCTACTTATGCGGCTCTCCAGATCATTAGGGTTCTACTACACACAGAATAGCTCTTTAGGTGTGAGGGGTGTAACCTCTTTTTCCGCGTTCTTTGTAAAGATATGATGAAGAATTACTTAAAAAAGCGATAAACACCTAAGAATTTAGTTTTTTCTCGACTAATTCATTAGTCAACTGAGGATCAGCTCGTTTGTCAGTTTTCTTCAAAACCTGTCCCACAAAGAAGCCTTTCAGCTTTGTATTACCGTTGCGATACTTTTCTAGTTCTTTGGGGTTAGCGGCGATCGCCTCATCAATGATCGGTTCTAGTACACTAGGATCAGTGATTAACTCTTGACCTGCAAAAGCTTTCTCCGGGGAAACACCATCAAGTAAATCTGGTAGCTTTTGTTTAGCTTGGGCATTGCTAATTTTACCAGATTCAATTAGAGTAATTACCTCAGCTAAATTGGCGGGAGTTAAAGCAATTTCGGTAATACTGAGCTTTTGCTTATTCAGGTAGGCGGCGATATCTTGAGTAATCCAGTTAGCAGCAGCTTTGGCATTTGCACCAGATTTAATTGCACTTTCAAAATAATCAGCCACAGTGCGGTCTTCTGTCAACACCCGTGCATCATAAACCGAAAGCCCCAAATCACTTTCATAATGATGACGTTTGTAGGCGGGTAATTCGGGAAGTTCGCTGCGCCATGCTTCTAATTGCGTGTTAGATACCTCAATGGGAGTTAAATCTGGTTCAGGGAAATAGCGGTAATCACTAGAACCTTCCTTCACCCGCATACTACTTGTGCGTTGAGCGCCTTCTTCCCACAGGCGAGTTTCTTGGATAATGGGTTCACCCGCTTCAATAGCCGCAATTTGGCGTTCAATTTCGTAATCAATCGCCCGTTGAATGGCGTTGAACGAGTTCATATTTTTAATTTCTACCTTCACGCCAAACTTTTCTCGCCCCACTGGACGCACCGAGATATTGACATCACAGCGTAGAGAACCTTCTTGCATATTGCCATCACTGACACCGAGATAACGCACAATTCTGCGGATTTCTTGAGCATATTCCGCAGCTTCTTCACCAGAACGCAAGTCAGGTTCCGAGACAATTTCCACTAATGGCACACCTGCACGATTGTAGTCTACCAGAGAATAGCTAGATCCAGATAGGCGATCGCTCCCCGCGTGTACCAATTTTCCCGCATCTTCCTCCATGTGCAAACGAGTCACACCAATGCGTTTACGAATTGGGTTCCCTTCAGCATCTACCATTTCGATTTCTAACCAACCATGTTCAGCAATAGGGAGGTCATATTGAGAAATTTGGTAATTTTTAGGCAGGTCAGGATAAAAATACTGTTTACGGTCAAATTTGCTATATTTAGCGATTTGGCAATTCAAAGCCAAGCCGGTTTTCACAGCATATTCCAGGACTTTTTCATTCAGTACAGGTAAAACCCCAGGTAAACCCATACACACAGGGTCAATGTTAGTATTAGGGTCAGCACCGAAAGCTGTAGAGCTATTGGAGAAAATCTTGGTATTGGTACTCAGTTGACAATGGGTTTCTAGACCAATAATCGCTTCGTACTCAGTTTTTACAGTCGTAGCAGCAGTCATACTATTATTGCTATTCATACTATTATTAGTTTAGCCGTCTGTCTTCGCCAGGAGAGGGGAGATTTTCAGCTAAATTATTTCTTGGGGTAATTCACCAAAAAATGCTGGAATATAAGTTACAGCAGTTTTCATGTATTTAGACCACACTCTTAATTCCTCTGGTGCGCCTTTGCGCCTCTGCGTGTTAGCGTAGCGGGGCGTAGCCCGACATAAAAATGTGGTTCATTTAGCTGAAAATCGCTGTAAGGTAAAAGAGTTGGGCAACTGTTCGGCTTTGACACCTACCAAGCTACCCAACTCAGTTTTATTTATTGAATATTTGAGGAATTTTGCTGTTAGGTTTACAAAATAGATTTTATCTGCTATCTTAGATATTAAGAGTATATTCTGCTGAAAAAATAATTTGATCGCTCCGTTTCACTACGCTAGGAAAGGGCAAAGAGGAACAAGAGCAGAGGGCTAGAGTGCAAAGGGCTAAAGAGTCCTCGCGGCGGAAACTACAACCCGAAAACCGATGAGGACGAGCCTATTGACCGGGTCGTACGCGAGACGCAGAACGGCAAAGCCTCGGATTGCTGCCCCAGGAACCACCGCGCAGCAGCCGAAACTTTTGATTATCATTATCAATCCAAGCGCTACCATCCCTTGGCGCAACTTTATAGTTACTGTGCCAGGTATCTAAACACCATTCCCACAGGTTTCCGTGCATATCATACAAGCCAAAGGCATTAGGAGGAAAGCTGCCTACAGGCGTTGTTTTTTGCCGATACTGTCCTTTCAGGCTATTACCATAAGTGGAGTTACCATCATAGTTAGCCACTTCACTTGTAATTATATCACCAAAATGAAAAGGTGTATAGGTGCCGGCACGACAAGCATATTCCCATTCTGCCTCACTGGGTAGTCGATAATCACGACCTGTTTTTTGAGACAGTCTTTTGCAAAACTCAACTGCATCATACCACGAAATACTCTCTACAGGAAGATTGTCATCTCCTTTAAAATGAGATGGTCGAGTCTCTAGTTTTCTATTAATTTGTGGAAAAGATGCAGCTACTCTTGCCCATTGTGGTTGAGTAACGAGGAATCTTCCCATATAAAAGGATGGAACTGTTACTTGGTGTTCGGGACGTTCATCATCGCTACTTCGTTCCTCTTTTTTGGAAGCACCCATCGTAAAAGTATCACCAGGAATCTTAACCATTTCTAGGCTTACACCACCACCTAAATCTTCTGTGAAGCCTTGATCTTCTTGTTGTGTAGGTTTTGAGGGAGTTGGATAAGTAACATGATGCTGAACACGTGGCAAACGTCTCAGCTTACCAAGGTCTGGTTTTTCATTTGCAGGTTGATTAGTTAAGTGGCGATAAAGGTTTTCATAGCCTTCATCATTGTGAGCAAAATAATGAGTAGTTCCTTGCAAAGGAGTAGGGATATCCTCAAATTTACCTGATTCGAGTAATATAGGGATAAACTTCCGATTTAATGTACCTTTATTGTAAAAGTTTTGACATATCAGATTTCCTTCCCATCGCACACCATTTCCTCGTCCTGGTTCTTCTTTACCCTCGTAACGAAGTTTATAGATTTTTGTACATATTACTAAAACAAAATCAGCTTGCTCAATTTGTCTTTCCATCCACCGCGGCCAGCCTTGGAAAGGCGCTAATTCATATTGGTCAAGATTGCTGTCAATTCCCCATTCACATAGCTTATCCGATAATGCTAATACCCTTTGTTTATGTTCAGTCGAGTCCCAACTATAGCTTATAAAGACCTTTGGCGGAGTCTGATTTGACCGAAAAACGAGACGCAAGCCCCTGACTTTAGGCATGGGGAGAAGGCGGTAAGAACTTTTAAGTTCCGTCAAACGATTGCGTGGCTTTAGCCACAGTGTTAAAATAGATTAGCGAGAAAACAAGTAGGAATAACCTTCAGCGCATTGAAGTATCCTAGTACGGAGCAATCCCGGCAACGGACATATCCGACTCGATTCGGAATAGTTAAAGGGCGAATAATGGCAGGATATGGAGCGTTCATCTTTAAAATATGAAGGACTCAGAAAGTATGCGCGAATGAGAGCAAAAGCTCTTTGAGTGAGTAGAGGGATACTTGAATGTCCCGTTGTCGCCTTTTTCAGGTAGGCAAGAATCCCCTGGCTTTAGACGTGGGGAGGTTCAAATATTTTTAAATAGGTAAAGATAAACCAAGTAGGGTGTGTTGTCGGGCAGCGCAACGCACCACCAACAATTCTATATCTTTCAATCTGTTTTAAGTGTGTACTTAGCATAGCATTGTTCTACATATAGGAATCCGGTTTGATTTATGAAAAAATTAAGTATAGTAGGGTGCGTTAGGATGAAATCCGGAACGCACCAAAACCTTAATAATGGTGCGTTACGCTGCGCTAACACACCCTACGTGTTTGTTCAATAATCAAATAGTAGTCCTATAGCTATAAATAGAGATACGGCTAAAATATTAAAATTTATAAGTTTTTAATTACTTCGTAAAAATAAAAATATCTTTGAATTTTGATGATCATCGAGAAATGAATAAAAAATCATATCCCCGACTTCTTCAATAAGTCGGGTATCTAAGTTGTGGTATTTTAATTCTTATTGTACATCATTTACCTAATTCCCAGAGCAGTATTAGCCTCGGAAATTAAACGGACTTGAGATTATGACTTAACCTAATTCTCTCTGATGACCGTTTCTGTCACGTTTGAGACTTTCTTCTAAAGCTTGAATCTGTTCCCGACGGGCTTCCAATTCGGTAATATGAATACCGCGCACCAAGTCAATGAATAGCAACACTCCCTTACAGATAATTTTAGCTGCTACACCTGTGGGTATTGTATTACCTGCCATCGCTCAACTAAATCTACCTAACTGGTGGTTAGCCGGGGGTGCAGTGCGAAATACAGTGTGGTGTGCAGTATTTGGTCAAAAATGTCGTTTATTTATCAAAGACTTCGATATTGCCTTTTTTGATGAATCAGGAAACCGTTCCCAGGAACTAGCAGCAAAGGCACAATTAACCGCACAATTTCCCAATTATCAGTTTGATGTCAAAAATCAAGCTAGTTTTGCCCGTTGGCGTTCTGGGCGCACATCCTACACCAGTACAGAAAATGGTATTCAAGATTGGTTACACACCGCTACAGCTGTAGGAGTTCGACTAAATGCACAAGGGGAATGGGAATTTTTCACTCCCTACGGCTTAGAAGACTTGTTTACTGGAATTATTCGACCGACACCAGCACATATCAACAACCCCGACGCTAAAAATAAAGCATCTGAGTTTCTTTCCAAATGTCCTTATTTACGATTACCATAAACTCAGCATTTGCTCCCCTCTCCTTATTAAGGAGAGGGGCTGGGGGTGAGGTTCCATATTCTCTAATTTACGATTACCATAAACTCAGCATTCACTCCCCTCTCCTTACCTTCGCGTAGCGTCTCCCTTTGGGAGAAGGAGAGGGGCTGGGGGTGAGGTTCCATATTCTCTAATTTACGATTACCATAAACTCAGCATTCACTCCCCTCTCCTTAATAAGGAGAGGGGCTGGGGGTGAGGTTCCATATTCTCTAATTTACGATTACCATAAACTCAGCATTCACTCCCCTCTCCTTACCTTCGCGTAGCGTCTCCCTTTGGGAGAAGGAGAGGGGCCGGGGGTGAGGTTCCATCTTATTTAGATATCAGTTCCCTAAAGCTTTTATCATCAGCAATTTCATCAAAATCAATGTCAAAAGCCGCATCTTCTTGATATCTGGGATTCAATTCAATTGCTTGTTGAAGATTTGCCAAAGCTAATTTCAATTGTCTTTGCAGCGCATAACAAGCTGCTTTATCGTAATACGCACTAGCATAGTTAGGATTAATTTCTAATGCTTTGTCAAAACTAGCGATCGCCTCATCATCTTCTCCTAATCTTACCAAAGCATAACCACGTTTATCCCAGACTTTCGCAGAATTGGGATTAATATCAATGGCTTTGTCAAAACTAGCGATCGCATCCTCATATCTTTCCAATTCTATCAAAGCCAGACCACGATTCAACCAAGCCACTGGATCATCAGGTTTAACTTGAGTCGCTTTATCAAAAGAATCGAAAGCTTTTTGCTGTTGTCCTAGTTTACCAAAAGCCACACCGCGATCGCACCAAGCCTCGTGATAATCCGGTTTAATTTCAATAGCCTTTTCATAGGATGCGATCGCATCTTTGTAGCGTTGCAATCTTCCCAGAGTTAAACCATGTTTTAACCAAGCCACATGATTATCAGGATCATCTGCCACTACTTTATCATAAAGTGCGATCGCCTCATCATATTTTCTTTGAGCAAATAACTCATCTCCCTCTTGGAGAGCATCATTCACTAACACTTCTGACTGTGGCTGAACTTCCTGTATTTCTGACTTTTCCGCAACAGATGACGGCTGAGTATTCACCAACTCCTGCAAAATTATATTCTTGCGTTCTTGAGCGTCCAACTGCAACTCAGAAAGTTGAGAGACAAAATCCGTCTCTAACTTTTCCAGCTTTTCCAGAATCAGCAGCTTTTGTTCTTGAGCATTTAATTGTAATTCTGAAAATTGAGCCGTAAACTCAGAACCTGATGCTTCTAAATTCGTAATAATTTGCTCTTTGCGGTTTTGAGCGTCCACCCGTAATTCCGATAATTGTTCAGCAAAATCTGACTGTAATTTTTTTAAACATTCCATTATAGCATCTTTTCGTTGCTGAGTCTCAGACTGCAATTCAGCCACTTGAGCTTTAAATAAATTCTCTAACTCCCCTAAACTTTCCAGAGTTTTATCTTTCTCTTGTTGTGCATCTAACTGCAAACCGCCTAAACTCTCAAAAATGCTATCTTTTTGTTGCTGAATCTCAGACTGTAATTGTGATACTTCTGATTTAAAGAACTTTTCTAATTCTCTAACATTGCCTATTATCTCATGCTTTTCTTTTTCAGCATCCACCTGTAAACTTGAGAAACTTTCAACAGTCTTATCCTTATGTTCCTGAGTTTCCGACTTTAAGCTAGAAACATAGGAAATAAATTCATTCCGAGATTTTTCTAAATCTTCCAGAGTTCTATTCTTTTCCTGTGCAGCTTCTAACTGCAACTCATCTAGTTTATTAGTAATATCAGATTGTAACCTTTCTAAACTTTCTATTGTTCTATCTTTTGTTTCTTCTGCTGACAATTGCAATTGAGATAGTTGGGTAACAAATTCCGACTCTAAACTTTCTTGAATATTTTGAATTTTTCTTTCTAAACCTGCCAAAATATTATCTCTTGACTGCAACAATTCAGAAGTCAAATTAGCTAAATTGTCTTGCTCTCTTTTGATATTTGCTTGCAGAGTCGCAACTTCGTTTTCTAATTCTCGATTTATCTTTTTCGATTCTTGAATCAGATTTTCTGCATCTTGCTTAACAATAGTTAACTGATTTTGTAAATTTTCCACACCCTGTAGCTGCGCCATAGCTCTATGAACAATTTCACGAATTGCCACTTTCCGCAACAACCAGAATAAAGCAATCACCGCCACCGGAAACAGACTCAATATCACCAACCACACATTGAACAAAACAGTCGTGTTATTCAAAGGTTGCGCCCCAACCGGTGGAACTTGCTCTGGAGTCGGCTGTTGTGGTTGCAACTGAGCCAATTTTGCCGGCTGCTGTTCAGATATTACCGGAGCAGTATTCAGTTCTGTGGAAACGGATGGCCTGGGTTGTCCACTAGCCATACCAGCAGACAGCAGCAAGGGCGAAAAGACAACAGCGCTTTTCAACACTAAAGTGAGGATAACTTGATTTTTGCGCTTCATAAGAACCATCCTGATTCTTGGGTCAGTTTTTGAAGTGGCTTGCCTATCTCCAATCTATACCAGAATTCAATTCTGACCGAATACTTCGCCGACTGCAAGCCCCTACAATCATTTATCGGGGTAAGCCCTTCGGGTTTCACCCCCCAAAAAAAATCATATTTCATGCCAAATGATAGAATAAGGATAGTTATGATTGTGTTACCTTGGTATTGCTTGCAAACCAAAGTATTGAATTAAGAGGAAACCATTATCGTAGTCAAAAAACAACTAATCAACTCCCAAATTAAGTCAAATCAAGTCTACTTGATTGACCATGAGAATAATAACCGTGGTCTAGTTGACACAGCCGAGGCTCTAGAGCTAGCAGAAAGTCTAGAACTTGACCTGGTTGTAGTATCTGAAAGCAAAGACACGCCAGTTGCAAAGATTATCAACTATGGCAAGCTTCAGTATCAAAAGAAAAAACGTCAGACCCAGAGTGCTAGACCAACCGTCAAAGAAGTTCGATTCCGTCCAAACGTGGGTATAGCAGACTACAATTTACGTATTGAGCAAGCGACACAATGGCTGAGTAAAGGCGATTCAGTGAAGTTTGCAATTCGTTTGCGAGGTCGTGAACATCAACATCGCGAGCAAGCTGGAGAAATGCTAGACCGCATTGTCGCTGCTCTGAGTGAAGTAGGCAAAGTTCAGTCCCTAGATAAACGCTCACTGATTGTTCAAGTCATTCCTGCTTAAATTAATCTTTCAGGGATATCTTTAAGAAGACTTCGCCTATTGAAAACAAATGCTTTCAACCAGAAATGAGGTTCAATCGCCAAATCGCCAGAACCCTGATTGGTTGAAGCTTGTATAAAGACAAAGTAAAAAAGCAAAGAAGGCGCAAGTAAGCTTACCCCCGGCTGAAGCACGGGGGATTTCGCGCGGGTGAGCAGAATCGTTGGTTTTCAGTAGCCCTGAAAAATAGCGGTTGGGTTCAGTGTTCACGTTCGGCGACACTACCCTCGAACCTCTGAAATAGCTTACACGCGCCTTTGTCCCAATCAGACTCCTCTACTAGCTAAGTTACTGCCTTCCGTAAAATCTTACGCTTGAGGCTCATCAGAGATGGGTTCAGACTCGCTTTCAGGTTCAGTTTTGACATTAACTGGAGGTTTAACTGGTTTTGGACCACGCGCCAGGGCAGGATTACCTCTTTGAATATTATCATCTTTAAAAGATGATTTTTTGCCAGTGTTAGACGAACGATTAACAACTGGTTTCAAGCTTTTAGTCTGAGATTCCACAGGGGGCATAGAATCCGAATTTTCGGAACTGTTACCAGTAGCTGCTTGAGACTGACGTTCCGATTTTTTGATTGGGCGTTCTACCATTGTTAATTTTTATAACGTTATTCGTATATTACATCGCTTTGGTGAGAACTTACGAGAAGTGCGCTGCTAAGTCTCACAAGACTTATAAGAAGTACCAAACACAGACCCAACTTAAGAAGTTAATCATATTTTAACTATCTACTATATACAGATAGTGAGCTTGTGTGTAATCTTAAGAATATTAGGATTTATTCGGTGACAGTATTTGTTTTGAGTATTGACAGGTATTCCCTTTTGGTATCTACAAATTTAATTCTCCGAAATTTAAATCTATACTCAGTAACAATTTTGGAGACAATCCGATGTCGATTTACGTAGGCAACCTTTCTTACGAGGTTACAGAAGCAGATCTCAGTGGAGTATTTGCTGAATATGGCACTGTTAAGCGGGTTCAAGTACCTACTGACCGTGAAACAGGCCGGATGCGTGGTTTTGCTTTCGTTGAAATGGAGACAGAAGCAGAAGAAGCTGCTGCCATTGAAGCTCTTGATGGTGCTGAATGGATGGGTCGTGGACTCAAAGTAAATAAGGCTAAACCCAAGGAAGATAGAGGTTCCTTTGGTGGTGGTAACAGAGGAGGAGGATACGGCGGTGGTGGTGGTGGTGGACGTAACCGCTACTAAACTTCACCACGAAAAATTTCCTTTAGAGAATTACCAAAAATAAATTAACCAATATTTGTAGGGTGCGTTACGGCATTGAGTCTCAGGGTTTTGCCTGTGTAGTCGTGACTGACCGTCACCCGGTGCAACCTCTGAGCCTACAGATTGGGTATTTTGTGTAATTCCCTGAGCATACAGAAAAGTCAGATTCAGATATGAATCTGGCTTTTTTTGCTGAACTATGGCTGCTGAAGTGTCCGTTGCTAAACTTGTAGTCAACATTTGCCAGATGCTACCGTCTACAAATCGAGATAGGAGTAAAAGGGTTTCTCTAACTATGAAGCGTAGACACAAAGTAGCTTACAGCTTGACATCACTGGTCAGTGTCAGCTTAATATCTAACTTGATTGCACCACAGTCTGCCATTGTTGCAGCACCACCGAGAAACCCAGACAAAACCGTAAATTGTGAGATATTAGTTGTGGGTGGTGGACTTTCAGGCGTAGCTACAGCTTACGAGGGTTTACTAGCGGGACGCACAGTTTGTCTCACAGAAATTACAGATTGGTTGGGAGGACAAATTTCTTCTCAGGGAACATCTGCATTAGATGAACGCCCCACCCAGCGCAGTCGCCAATTTTATTCTCGTGGCTACTTGGAATTGCGAAATCGCATTGAACGCAAATACGGTAAACTTAACCCTGGGGATTGCTGGGTAAGTGACTCTTGCTTTCTGCCTCGTGATGCTCATACCGTCATGGCTCAGATGCTCAAAGATGCTGAAAGAAAGGGTAGAGGCAAGTTAGAATGGTTCCCCAATACGGTAGTTAAGGATTTAGAAATTAGCCCATCTACAGTTGATGGTGGTGGAAAATTAATTAATAGTGCGAACCGACAGGTCAGCGCAGCTATCGCAATTCAACATCAACCAGCAAAAGGCGCACCACCTCATAACACCTTTACTTTATCTCAAACCATAGAAGATGCTTATCGCTACGAAAACTCATCTCGGTTCACCAAAAATATTATTCGCCTAGTTCCCCAAAAAAGCCAAGGGAACGCCCCAAAATGGTACGTTGTCGATGCTAGCGAAACCGGAGAAATTATCGCCCTTGCTGACGTTCCCTACCGCTTAGGTATTGACCCTCGTTCCCACCTCGAACCTTCTTCTTCCAGCGCCCAAAACGATCCTTATTGTACCCAAGGATTTACTTACACTTTTGCAATGGAGGCTACAAAGGGACCACAACCCCAGAAAATGCCGCCATTTTATTTACAGTATTCTCCATATTTTAGTTATGAATTACAGCGACTGGCAAACTTTGACTTAGTTTTCACCTATCGCCGCATCTGGAGTCCACAACAGGGAGAGCCTGTAACCTTTCGTGGTGTGAGGTTTTCTACTCCCACACCAGGGGACATTTCCATGCAAAACTGGACTTGGGGTAACGACTATCGCCCCGGAACCGCCCAAGATAACCTAGTTTACACGCGCCAACAGTTACAAGCTGCTGGACAGTTGCAACCAGGGGGATGGCTGGGGGGACTACGCACAGAAACCCTCCAAAGAGGTGAGGAAAACGCCCTTGCTTATTATTACTGGCTAGTAGCTGGAACTACAGATTCTCAACTAGGTGAAGGTGTTAAACAGCAACACCCAAATAATCGCTTTATATCCGGCTTAAATTCCCCAATGGGAACAGCGCATGGCTTATCGAAATATCCATATATGCGCGAAGGACGGCGGATTATTGGCCGTCCCAGTTGGGGACAACCTGGAGGGTTTACGATTTGGGAAACTGATATTTCTCGCCGCGACTACAACGATGAGTATTATCGCAAAATGCTGCCGGCGGCTATGTACCGGAGATTACAAGGAACCCTTGCAGGCTTAGAAGCAGTATCAGTAATTATAGGTAAAAAGCCACCCGAACAAGTAATGCGGCGGACTCGTTCGACTATTTTTCCCGATGCTGTAGGTATTGGTCACTATGCCATAGACTTCCATCCTTGCATGGAGAAAAGCCCTCCAGAAGCTGCTGGTAATAGAGAACGTCCCGGAGAAAGGCGCGGTGCTGGTCAAGCTTATCCCTTCCAAATTGCCCTCAGAGCCATGATTCCCCAAAAAATCGATAATTTGATTGTAGGGGGTAAAAGTATCGCTACCAGTCACATTGCGGCAGCAGCCTATCGGGTACACTCATTTGAATGGTCGGCTGGCGCTGCTGCGGGAACTACTGCGGCTTTCTCTTTAAAAAATCAAGTTGCACCTTATCAATTGGTAAAGGATTTACCGAGACCATCTCCACAATTACAAGCTCTCAAACGTCTGTTGCAGCAAAATGGCAACCCGACGGCTTTCCCTGATACTTCCATTTTTAACGAAAACTGGGAGAATTGGCGTTAGGGTCAAACAATTTTAGATTTTGGATTTTGGTAATTCAATTAGTAGGGGCGGGTTCACCAAAATTCCCGTTAATCATGAATGATATGTGTAAACCCGCCCCTACCTACTACCCAGACAATAAGTAGGTTAACAGAAAAATTTAAAGGTATGTAAAGAAAAGTTAACCTAATTGGCTTTGTTAAATTTAGTACGTTCTGTCCGGTGTTTTCCTTTTTTACCTCTGGTTTCAACACCATCCATAACTGCATACGCTAGTTCTAATTCATCCTCAAACATTTTTCCAGCAATTTCATCTCGTTTAAGATGTTGCCATTCTAATTCAATTGGATTCATTTCCGAGCAATATTTAGGAAGGAAAAACATATATAAACCCATTTGTTCCCACTTTGTCCATAATGCCTGAACTTCTTTACAACAATGTATTGGTCCATTATCTTGAACTATGACTCTCATTCGTTTACTTTCAGATGCTTCTTGCGCCTCTTGTTCCATCATTTTGATGTAAGAACTGCGCTTAACTCCTCCAATTACTAGACCATAAATAAAGCTAATTAATGGCTGAAATAGCCCAATAATACTGATTCTGCGTCCACGTCTTTTTGTTTGTTCGAGCTTTTTTTGTTCTCCTTTTTGATAGTATGTATAACCTGAATCACTCCAAGCTGAAAATCCTGATTCATCCAAATATTTTAGGTCTATTTCTCCACTAGCCGCAGCCAGTTCTAACATATCCATATCTGCTTGTTTATTTGCACGAGTCACTGGATCTTGTTTTGCTTGATGACTTATTCTTATCCGCTTCCAAATCACCCCTTTTTTTTTAGTCCCCGTCTGATTGTGTTGGTACTTACTTTTATCCCACGCTCTTTATCCAGTTTTTCTGCTAATTGCTTACTGTTATAAGTTTGTGCTTCTTCTTTCAAGCATTTTTCTAAATATTCAATGTCAGCTTCCACCAATTTTGGCTTTCTCCCTCGACCTGGTAACTCATGGAGTCCTTCTATTCCTTCTTTTTCCCACTTATTCAACACGACTCTTACTGTTTGCTCTCCCCAATCAAAGTGAGCCGCTATTTTTTCCACATACCAACCATCTGCATTTAATCTGATTACTTCAGCTCTATCTTTTACTTTCTGCGGTACTTTCGCTGTTCTCAGGTCAAACAACTCTCTATCTTGTTTTTTTGTCAGGAATATCCTTAACCTTGACCCCATATTTACATCACCCTAATATATGTTTTTCCGTATTTACTTATCTTTACACACCTTTAATTTTTTTTGTTTACCTACTTAAACAAGCAGATATGGATATGTTAGAACTGGCTGCGGCTAGTGGAGAAATAGACCTAAAATATTTGGATGAATCAGGATTTTCAGCTTGGAGTGATTCAGGTTATACATACTATCAAAAAGGAGAACAAAAAAAGCTCGAACAAACAAAAAGACGTGGACGCAGAATCAGTATTATTGGGCTATTTCAGCCATTAATTAGCTTTATTTATGGTCTAGTAATTGGAGGAGTTAAGCGCAGTTCTTACATCAAAATGATGGAACAAGAGGCGCAAGAAGCATCTGAAAGTAAACGAATGAGAGTCATAGTTCAAGATAATGGACCAATACATTGTTGTAAAGAAGTTCAGGCATTATGGACAAAGTGGGAACAAATGGGTTTATATATGTTTTTCCTTCCTAAATATTGCTCGGAAATGAATCCAATTGAATTAGAATGGCAACATCTTAAACGAGATGAAATTGCTGGAAAAATGTTTGAGGATGAATTAGAACTAGCGTATGCAGTTATGGATGGTGTTGAAACCAGAGGTAAAAAAGGAAAACACCGGACAGAACGTACTAAATTTAACAAAGCCAATTAGGTTAACTTTTCTTTACATACCTTTAAATTTTTCTGTTAACCTACTTACAGGAAAAGGCCAGATTAAATGAAAAATGATGTTTTGACCAAAGGTCGGTTCACTGCATGGAATTTTCTATCGCTACACTCCTTGCCAATTTCACTGATGATAAATTGGTTGCTCGTAAAGTTTTGGAAAAGAAACTCGGTTGCGAGGATGAAATTAGTTTACAAAAACTTCACATTGCCTTGGAAGTTCTGGAAAAAATCGGAATTCTGGTGAAAGAACGCGGCAAATATCGCCGGGTGGCAGAAGAAGGTGTGATTGAAGCCAAACTCCGTTGTTCTAGTAAAGGCTTTTGCTTTGCTATTCAAGATGTGGAAGGAGCGGAGGATATTTATATTCGCGAAAGCCATTTGAGTAATGCTTGGAATGGCGATCGCGTTTTGGTAAGAGTCCTCAAAGAAGGTAGTCGTCGCCGTTCTCCAGAAGGAGAAGTTAAGCTGATCCTGGAACGTTCCAACCACACATTACTGGCACGAATCAAGCCAGTAGAAAACGGTTTTAGGGCTGTACCTTTAGATGATCGACTGCTGTTTGAACTCAAAATCCAAACAAACGGCATGAAATTAGAAGAGGCCATTGACCACCTGGCTCATGTGGAAGTGCTGCGTTATCCATTAGCACAACATCCCCCCTTAGGTCGAGTGGTACAAATCCTGGGTAGCGATGCTGAGGCTGCTGCTGATATAGATTTGGTAACTTGTAAGCACGATTTATCCCGTAATTTCCCGGATTCAGTTTTAGACGCAGCAGCTAAGTTGCCCAAAAGGCTCCTGAAAGCAGACCTGAAAAATAAACTAGATTTACGAAATTTATTTACTCTGACAATTGCAGGTGTTAATTTTGACACAAAATTCATTGAGAATGCTTTCAGTTTAGAAAAAACAGCAGAGGGACATTGGCTTTTAGGCTTTCATATTGCTGATGTTTCCCATTATGTCCACCCTGATGAACCCTTAGATAGAGAATCTGTGAAGCGGGGTAAATCAGTATACTTGGGCAATTTAGGGTTGCCAATGTTACCTGAATGTGTAGCCGAACGCTGTGCATTCGTAGAAGGAAGCGATCGCCTAGCCCTGTCTTTCTTAATTGCCATTGATCCACAGTCTGGAGAAGCGTTGGAGTGGGAAATTCAGCCCAGTGTGATCAATGTCGATGCAGCACTGAGTCGGCAAGAAGCAGAAGCTATTCTCACTGGTGAAACTGAAGATGAACTGCCAAAGGTAATTGAGATTCTGCAAGACCTAGAAACATTGCAAAAGGCAGTGAAACAGACGCGCCTGGCTCGTGGTAGCTTGCAGTTGAATTTACCACCTAATCAAAACCCCTACTATGATGAGGGGATATTGGGAGCAGTATTGGTCAATGATTTACCAGTGCGATCGCTCTTGACAGAGTTCGTGCTACTAGTGAATGAACTCATGGCTAAACATCTGAGTGCTTTAGGTATTCCGGCCATTTGGCGAGTCCAAGGTACACCGGATACCGAAGATGTTCAGGAAATGCTGAAGTTAGCCATCAATTTAGGTGTAGAACTCACACTAGAAGCAGAAGTAGATATTCAACCTTTGGATTATCAGCACTTAACTGGGGCTTTTGCTGAATCCCCATCAGAGCAAGTTCTGACTTATCTATTACAAGACACACTTAAACCAGCTGCCTATAACACCACGAAAGGAACCCACTTTGGTTTATCACTAGATCAATATACTCACTGTACTTCGCCTCTACGAAGATACCCAGATTTGCTCATACAAAGAGTGTATTATAGGTTACTAGAACATGGACGCGATCGCCGCAACACCCGTGTGAAAGAGCGAGTTAACCTGCGCCATTCTTCTTCTCACAACGAAATTAACTGGAACGTTCTCCCGCCAGAATTGCAACAAGAACTCCAAAGTGATTTGCATCGGGTAATTATCCAGATTAACGACAGAGAAAAAGAAGTCCAAGAAGCCGAAGCCGATTTAGCCGGACTACAAAAAGCCCAACTGATGAAACAGCGCATCGGTCAGGTCTTCCAAGGCGTAATTACTGGTGTACAATCCTATGGCTTCTTTGTGGAAATTGAAGTTCCAGCCGCCGAATCGAATCCTGGAGAAGATATCAGCGTACCTTTACGGGTAGAAGGACTGGTACACGTCAGTTCCCTCAAAGATGATTGGTATGAATACCGCGCCAGACAACAGGCACTATTTGGGCGGAAAAATCGAGCTTCTTACAGACTAGGCGATCGCGTAGCCGTGCAAGTGAAAAGTGTCGATTACTATCGTCAGCAAATTGATTTAGTAACTGTCAGCAGCGATCTTGTAGCTAAAGGTTTGGGTGTCAATGCTACCAACAACGACCCATCAGATATCTACTTACCCAGTAACTTGGATACATACGCAGAGGATGAGTGACATATTCCCACACTCGTTACAAGCTTGAGTGAAGGCTGCCAAGAATCACTTCTTGGTTTTCTGGGTTACTCCCGTTTGGCTAACGCTCACAGCGTTAGCCTGACGAGATTTCCACACTTCCCTAGCTCCTCTGCACAGGCAATTTACTTTCCGCCATCCCCTGGCGTACTAATTAGGGCAATGCCCCAATTTCTCAGATTTTGACCCGCAATCAACTTTACTAGCAGCCCCGTGTCAAACAACCCCAAACCCCTTATATTAGGCATATCTGGTGCATCTGGTCTCATCTACGCCGTTCACGCCCTCAAATATCTGCTCGCAGCAGACTATGAGATTGAACTAGTAGCCTCTAAATCAACTTACATGGTTTGGGCCAGCGAACAGGAAACTCGAATGCCAGCTGAACCAACCGCACAAGAGCAATTCTGGCGAGAACAAGCTGGAGTCGCTGTTGGGGGTAAACTACGCTGCCATCCTTGGGGTGATGTGGGAGCCGGAATCGCCAGTGGTTCTTTTCGCACCTTGGGGATGATTATCATGCCATGTAGCATGAGTACAGTGGCCAAGATAGCAGGTGGCTTGAGTTCCGACTTACTGGAACGGGCTGCGGATGTCCAGATTAAAGAAGGGCGAAAGCTAGTCATCGTTCCCCGTGAAACCCCATTTAGCCTGATTCACCTGCGAAACTTAACAACTTTGGCAGAAACTGGAGTCAGAGTTGTACCAGCCATTCCGGCTTGGTATCACAATCCTCAAAGCATTGAGGACTTAGTTGATTTTGTAGTTGCTCGTGCTTTAGATCAACTAGATATTGATTGCATTCCCATTCAGCGTTGGCAAGGAAGTAAATAAGTCCTGTGTTGTAATTGCTGTAAAAATGTAAAAGTAAAAACAGAGTAACTTTTGCCTTTTGCCTTTTGCTTTGATTGAGTAACTTTGACTTTTGCCTTTTCTATGGCTGTAATTCGCTTAATTCTGTTGGTAGCAGTACTAGGGATACTCACACTGTTGCTAATTCAAAATTGGTCGCCTGTCCTAGCGCTCGTATTTTTGGGTGTGCGAACTCTACCATTCCCCCTGGCAATGTGGATTTTTGTGAGTACTGCTGCTGGTGCTTTCACATCCCTAATTATTACTACCTTGCTGAAGGTATCAAATTATTTTGGGGAACCACAACGCCAAAGACCATATACATCAGTTGGAACTTCACCCCGCGCGAAAGCGACATCTAGGGAAGAACCTCAACCACCACGTTATAGACCTTCGACAGCAGCTAGTCAAACAGAGTCCACTCCCAGTAACGCATTTGACGATTGGGAGACGAATGATAGTAGAAATGATGATTGGGATTTTGATGAACAGCAACCAGAAGCACCTACCCCCAGTCCTCAAACTCCACCAGTTCGAGACTCTCAAACCTACGAACGCCAACAAGAACCTCAAAGTCGTTCCCAATCTGGTTCGGTTTATTCCTACAATTATCGTGATCCCAAAAATACTGCGGTAGGAAAAACTGAATCTGTGTACGATGCTGATTACCGGGTAATCATCCCCCCTTATGAACCATCGACTACTAACCCAGTGGATAATCAAGCAGATGATGATGACGACGATTGGAAGTTTTTTGAAGACGATGATTTTGAGGATGAAGATAAGCCGTCCCGTAAATAAGCTTTTAACTACTGGGATAGTACACGCTCACGAGACTCCTGTTTGACCTTACCGTTCATAGCTGCCTCTTGCAAAGCCATGAAAGCATTTAAATCTTCCAAGTCATACTGAGTAGTCAACAGATGCCGTAGTTGGTTTTCTGCTTCAACAGTCAGGTAGCTAGTTGCTAAAGCTTGTTGCACTACGTCACGAATTCGATTCATTGTTGATGCCTCACACATACCACATTGATTTATTTGGTCTTACTGCTGTTAGTGAACCTTCAAGTTGATGAACTTCATGGATCAAATGTTAAAAAACAAGTCATTTTTTACACTGAAATTTACTCTAATTATTGATATAGGCTTGTTATAACTAAGTTTGATAAGTTCAATACTGTGCTGTTAAAAAACATAGTATTTTGTGCCACTAAAATTTTCCACCAGAATGAGTCCTGTTGCTTTGTATTGACAGGATTTCTCTGGATAAAGTTTCATAGAAACTTTATGAAATTTCATTGAATCATTAAATATACTTAATAAAAAATTACCAAATGGTTCTATTTTAACTTGTTGAAATATTGCACAAGTAATATTACATACATATTTAAATTAAAGTAATTTTAGAAGTTAGGATGGATAATAGTGAAATTAACCCTAACTGGAGCAAAACGACTGGTGAGCAGCTTATTACAAGGAGTCAACCTGTACTTAATTGGTATGATGGGCGCTGGTAAAACGACTGTAGGACAATTACTAGCAAAGCATTTGGGTTATGGGTTTTTAGATACCGATAGTGTAATTACCCAATCAGCAGGAAGATCCATAAATCAGCTTTTTGCTGAAGAAGGTGAAGCAGCGTTTCGTCAGCTAGAAAGTGATGTATTGGCACAAGTTTGTGCTTATACGCGGTTGACTATAGCAACAGGTGGAGGCATCATTTTACGGACAGAAAACTGGAGTTACCTACATCACGGTTTAGTTGTGTGGCTAGACGTGCCAGTGGAATTACTCTACACCCGCTTGGCAGAGGATACCACAAGACCATTATTACAAGATGCTGATCCTCAAGGCAAATTGCGATCGCTTCTCGAACAACGAACACCACTTTACTCTCAAGCTGATCTCAAAATTACTGTGAGAGAAGAACAAACACCTGAAGACATTGCTAACAGAGTCATAGAAGCAATTCCCAGCGTTCTCAAACCACAAGTTTCTCAATGAACATCGAGCATTGCTACTGTCCAAATTCCAGCCTAGCCTGTTCATTTATTGCTCGTGCAATCAGTTTGATTGTGCCACATCCCAACGCAGTTGACACTCTCAGGGAGCCAAGCCAGGCTCGTTTTACACTTACCGAGTTTCCGATTAAAAAAGCCCTTGTTGTGACACAAGGGCAAGTAAAGCATTTGATTATCAGTGATGAAAGAAAATTTGCAACCTAGTCAATGTCATCCATGAACATAACTGGCTCAGTCTCACGGTTAATTCCCTTCTCAAAACCACCAGCAGCTGCGCGAGCGCGACCAGCGTGCCATAGGTGACCAATGAGGAAGAAGAAACCTAATACGAAGTGAGATGTTGCCAACCAAGCACGTGGAGATACGTAGTTGAAAGAGTTGATTTCAGTAGCCACACCACCTACAGAGTTCAAAGAACCCAAAGGAGCGTGAGTCATGTATTCAGCCGCACGACGTGCTTGCCAAGGTTGAATATCATTCTTGACTTTATCTAAGTCAAGACCGTTAGGACCACGTAGAGGTTCTAACCAAGGGCCTTGGAAGTCCCAGAAGCGCATGGTTTCACCACCGAAGATAATTTCACCGGTAGGAGAACGCATCAGGTATTTACCAAGACCTGTGGGGCCTTGTGCAGAACCGACGTTAGCACCTAAGCGTTGGTCACGAATCAAGAAGGTCAAAGCTTGAGCTTGAGAAGCTTCAGGACCAGTGGGGCCAAAGAATTCGCTGGGGTAAACGGTGTTGTTATACCAAACCATTGTGGAGGCGATGAATCCCATTAAGGAAAGAGCGCCTAAGCTGTAGGAAAGGTAAGCTTCGCCAGACCAGATGAACGCACGACGCGCCCAAGCAAAAGGCTTGGTGAAGATGTGCCAGATACCACCGGAAATACACATCAGGGCAATCCAGATGTGACCACCGATGACATCTTCCATGTTATTGACGCTCACAATCCAGCCTTCGCCACCGAAGGGAGATTTGATCAAATAACCGAAGATTACAGCAGGGTTTAATGTTGGGTTAGTAATAACACGAACATCACCACCACCAGGGGCCCAAGTATCGTACACACCGCCAAAGAACATTGCCTTCAGCACCAACAGCAACGCACCACATCCCAGGATGATTAGGTGGAAGCCGATGATGTTGGTCATCTTGTTCTTGTCTTTCCAGTCATAACCAAAGAAAGAAGAATATTCTTCTAAGGTTTCTGGGCCACGAACAGCATGATAGATACCGCCAAAACCCAGTACAGCTGAAGAAATTAGGTGGAGTACACCCACAACAAAATAGGGGAAGGTGTCGATAACTTCACCACCAGCACCAACACCCCATCCGAGGGTGGCGACGTGAGGAAGCAGGATTAAGCCCTGCTCGTACATGGGCTTTTCAGGAATGAAGTGAGCGACTTCAAATAAAGTCATCGCTCCCGCCCAGAATACAATCAAACCAGCATGGGCAACGTGTGCGCCCAGCAGTTTACCAGATAGGTTGATTAAACGAGCGTTTCCAGACCACCAAGCAAAGCCTGATGATTCTTGGTCACGTCCGCCGCCTAATACAGATGGTCTATTAGAGAGCGTTACCACGTGGTAGAACCTCCTCTGGGAATACGAATTGTTTATGTGGCTGATCTTGAGGAGCCATCCAAGCGCGGATACCCTCGTTCAACAAAATGTTTTTGGTATAGAAAGTTTCAAACTCTGGGTCTTCTGCTGCCCGTAATTCTTGGGAAACGAAGTCATAAGCCCGCAGGTTTAGTGCTAAACCAACAATCCCAATTGATGCCATCCATAAGCCAGTTACTGGCACAAATAGCATGAAGAAGTGTAACCAACGTTTGTTGGAGAATGCAATCCCGAAAATCTGTGACCAGAAACGGTTTGCTGTCACCATTGAGTAGGTTTCTTCAGCTTGGGTAGGGTTAAAAGCAGGGAAGGTGTTAGAAGAACCTTCACCGTCTTCAAACAAGGTATTTTCTACTGTGGCTCCGTGAATGGCACACAACAGCGCACCACCTAGAACACCTGCTACACCCATCATGTGGAAGGGGTTAAGTGTCCAGTTGTGGAAACCTTGGAGGAATAGTAGGAAACGGAAAATTGCAGCTACACCAAAGCTAGGGCCAAAGAACCAGCTAGACTGTCCCAAGGGGTACATCAGAAATACGCTGACGAATACCGCAATGGGGGCAGAGAAGGCGAGAGCGTTGTATGGACGGATGCCTACAAGACGGGCAATTTCAAATTGGCGCAACATGAAGCCAATCAATGCAAAGGCTCCGTGTAGGGCTACGAATGGCCACAAGCCACCCAATTGGAACCAACGGGTGAGGTTGCCTTGAGCTTCGGGTCCCCACAACAAGAGTAGGGAGTGTCCCAAGCTGTCTGGTGGGGAGGAAACTGCAACTGTTAAGAAGTTAGCTCCTTCCAGGTAAGATGATGCTAATCCGTGGGAGTACCAGGATGTGACGAATGTTGTACCGGTGAGCCAACCGCCTAGTGCTAGGTAAGCGCAGGGAAATAATAATATCCCTGACCAGCCTACGAATACAAAGCGATCGCGCTTTAACCAGTCGTCTAATACGTCAAACCACCCTCTACTAGGGGCGCGTCCAACTGCGATGGTCATTGAACTAAAATCCTCTTTTACTAAAATTGCAACGTCTTTGAAGCAGCGCTATCGGTAATTTTCCGACTTCATGCGACTGCAACGAGGAATTAACGTTTTTTTTGACAATCTCAGTAGCCTAAAAGCATCTGAGAATCTGAAAATTTACCGTCTTGATGATCGGAATTTCTCAGAGTTATGCCATTACACGTACCATCAGCTAATTACTAGCCTCTGGTAACTTAATGATTCTTAACTTATCACATTAGTTTGGGTTTTCGCCCAATGGACTTATGTAAATTAGCTATTAAACACAAACTCATTACTTATTATTAATATCAGAATTTTAACAATCTGACACAAGTTTTCTCAGAAATCTCAAAAGTTTAGCTACCCAACTTGCACGAAAAGCTCCGGAAATGGCAGACTTGGATAGGGAAGAACTCACAGGCCAAGGTAGTTCAATGACGGCATCAACAACAATCAACAAAGGTGATTCGCCCAATGGCGATCGCAAACCCTCAAGTATCCTGCATCAAGATGTTCTGGGTTCTCGTCGGTTTAGTAACTACTGGTGGGCAACTATCGTCACATTAGGAGCCACAGGCTTCTTTTTGGCTGGAATATCTAGTTACACGAAAGTAAATTTCCTGCTAGTGACCGATGCAACTCAACTGATATTCGTACCCCAAGGGCTAGTTATGGGGTTATACGGCACTGCGGGCTTACTTTTAGCCTCATATCTATGGCTAGTAATTTTATGGGATGTTGGAGGCGGCTACAACGACTTCAATCAGGAAACTGGGCGCATAAAAATTTTTCGTTGGGGATTTCCCGGCAAAAATCGACGCATTGAAATCGACAGCTATACTCAAGACGTGCAGTCTATACGAATAGACATCAAAGAAGGTCTTAATCCCCGTCGCGCCCTGTACCTACGCGTTAAGGGTCGGCGAGACATACCTTTAACACGGGTAGGTCAACCCTTATCTTTAGCAGATTTAGAAACTACAGGCGCAGAATTAGCCCGCTTTTTGGGAGTACCTCTGGAAGGACTTTGAAGAGGCAGGGGAGCAGGGAGCAGGGAGCAGGGGGGAAGAAGATTCTCCATCCCAATCCTTAATCCCCAATCCTTAATCCCTAGTCCCTAATTCAAAAATCACCTAAAAAAATAAGATACTCTGGTTGAATTAGTAACTGACTATGCGGTTAAAAATTTCACAATTTCTGGTTGTATTTTTGATAGTCGGTGCTTTGACTTTGGGAGGATGTTCAGGACAGGATGTGACTTCTGATCCCGCTTCTCCCACCTCTACAGCAGGTGAGACACAAACTACGACAAACACGGAAGCAACATCTGTATCTGAAACTATAAATGAGAGTGTTCCTGGAATGAAAGATTTACCACGGCTCGAAGGTAAGGCTACTGTGGTGATGACGGTTAACGGTTCGCCGGTTACTATCGAGGTAGACGGTACCAATGCCCCAATTACAGCTGGTAACTTCGTCGATTTAGTCCAAAAAGGTGTGTACGATGGTTTAGTTTTCCATCGTGTTGTCCGCGATCCCCAACCTTTTGTAGCTCAAGGGGGCGATCCTCAAGGTAAAGACCCAAGTTTTCCAGAAAATAGACTGGGAACAGGTGGTTACGTTGATCCTAAAACTGGGACGGAACGCCGGATACCTTTAGAAATTAAGCCGAAAGGCGAAGAAAAGCCCATTTATGGCAAGACTTTAGAATCGGCTCGTGTGAGTAAGCCACCTCAGTTACAGCATAAACTGGGTGCGGTAGCTATGGCGCGATCGCAAATGCCAGATTCAGCTTCTTCACAGTTTTACTTTGCTTTAGCTGATTTAGCTTTCCTGGATGGTAGCTATGCAGTGTTCGGTAATGTTACCGAAGGCTTTGATGTAGTTAATAAAATTCAGCAAGGCGATCGCATTGAATCAGCTAAAGTTACTCAAGGCGCAGAAAATCTCAAAACTCCTGAGTAAGAGGGAGTAGGGAGTGGGGAGTGGGGAGTAGGGGAAGAAGAGGCAGGGGAGCAGGGAGCAGGGAGCAGGGGGGAAAGTTCCTAGTCCCCAATACCCAGTACCGTACCCAGTACCCAATACCGAATCCCCAGTCCCCAATCCCCAATTCTGAAATGGTTGTTATCACTGGTATCGGTTTAGTCTCAGCTTTAGGCACAAGCTTAGAGGATAACTGGAAAAATTTAATCGCAGGTAAATCTGGTATTCAATGGTATCAACCATTTGCAGAACTGGAAGCATACCCTCTGGGTTTGATTGGTAAACAACCTGCTGAATTAAAAAGTTTGACTCAAATGGTTGTCGCTGCTGCATTAACAGACGCGGAATTAGTTCCACCTTTACCTGATTGTGCTGTGGTCATTGGCTCAAGTCGCAGTCACCAAGGCGCTTGGGAATCACTGGCGCGGCAGATGTATGGCAATCATCACCCCCAAACTGCTTTAAATACTGGGGATGTAGTCTTAGAGAATTGGTTGGATTTTTTACCTCATACTAATGCGATCGCCTCGGCTCGACAAATTGGTGCAACTGGTATAGTTTTAGCACCGATGGCTGCGTGTGCTACTGGTATTTGGGCGATCGCTCAAGCGGCTTTATTAATCGAAACTGGGCAATGTCAAAGAGCGATCGCCGGGGCTGTAGAAGCCCCCATTACACCCCTCACATTGTCAGGGTTTCAACAAATGGGCGCTTTGGCAAAAACAGGGGCTTATCCCTTTGATTTGCACCGAGAAGGCTTAGTATTAGGTGAAGGTGCGGCGGTGTTTGTCTTGGAATCGGCAGAATTAGCACAGCAGCGCCAAGCTAAAATTTATGGTAAGATTCTTGGCTTTGGCTTGACAGCAGACGCATATCATGGTAATGTTCCAGAACCAAATGGGAAAAGTGCGATCGCAGCGATTCAGCAATGTTTAAAACGCAGTTCCCTCACCCCAGCCGATATTGATTACATTCACGCTCATGGTACAGCCACTCTCCTAAATGACAGAGTAGAGAGTAAAATTATACAGAATATATTTCCCCAGAAAGTAGCAATAAGTTCCACCAAAGGGGCTACAGGTCATACATTAGGAGCATCAGGAGCTTTAGGTGTGGCATTTTCGCTTTTAGCCATGCAGCAAAAAATATTACCACCTTGCGTAGGATTGCAAACACCGGAATTTGATTTAAATCTGGTAATGGCGACGCGTGAAAGTGCAGTGCAGAGAGTGTTATGTTTGAGCTTTGGCTTTGGTGGTCAAAATGCTGCGATCGCCTTGGGTAAATTTTAGTTAAAGATTCCAAAACTTTTGTGCCATTGCTTCAACTGTTATTTCTAAATCTGGCAAATAATTTTCAATCACACTCCAAATAATATCAAGGTCTACATTCAAATATTCATGAGTTAATCTATTCCGAAATCCAGCAATGTTATTCCATTCGATTTCCGGATATTGATTTTTCCAATCTGGTGGGAGTTTTTGTACAGACTCACACATTATTTGAAGATTCCTTAACACTGCATCTTGGGTTTTTATATCTTTATAAAATACTTCTTTACCGTCAAGTGTATATTGCGTAATCCTGGTAATGCAGTCGCGAATATGAATCAAATAAACCCGACTATCTTTCATAGATAGACAGCCTCATGAAAAACTTTATCTCGAATTAAATCATGTAATGATTTAGGTGTAACAACATCAACTTTCCGATTCAAAAGATTTTCTAAATCTGAAATCAAACCACCTGGAAACCAAGGAGAGATTTTATCTAAATCGTAATCAACTAAAAAATCAATATCACTTGCGTCTGTTTCTTCGCCTCTTGCTACACTACCAAAAAGCCGCAAGTTATAAGCTCCATGTTGAGTCGCAATTCTCAAAATTTCTTCTCGTTTTTCGTGGAGCAATTGTTTTAAGCCTGTTTTTTCATCTTCTAACATACAGTTAACAGTTATCAGTTATCAGTTATCAGTGTTGAAGTTGTTTTTGAGTCTTGTTTTTTTGAGGATTGAAAATAGCATCTTTCCTATTTCGTCTGCGTCTGTGTAAATGCTGTTAAAGGCTTTTTCTTCAATATATCCTGTATCTTTCAAGAGAGAAAGCCAATATTTGGTTTCCAGACATTCCTTGTATGCAATGGATATTTTGGCAGAAAAGTCTGCTACCGAAATTCCTCCATTGGCTTCAGCAATATTTGCACCTATTGATGTACCACTTCTAATTAGTTGCTTTGACAAAATAAATTCTTTTTTGTCTTGAGTAAGATATTTATATGCTTTGACTATTCTGATGGCAAATTTATATGCTTTTTCGTATACCAAACTACTCATATCAGTTATCAGTTAATAGTAAACAGTTATTAGTTTATTATTAGAACTTTATGACAACCACCGAGTTTATTCGTAATTTTAACTGATAACTGATAACTGTTAACTGATAACTGATAACTGTTAACTGATAACTGTTAACTGACATCACGCCACAGCCACCACGCGAAAACCAACATTGTTGTTACGATTCGCGCGCGCGTTCCTATTGCGATTGGCAGAACGGCAATTCCTAGCGTTGTTGATCCAACTACCGCCACGCAGCAGCTAAAATCGACCTGCCCCAACCTCAAATTCTCAACTGAATGAGAAGTTTGATTAAATGTAGTGTATAATGGATTTGATATCAAGACACCAGATTTGAGAAAAAATTTTTTTCCGCCTAGCGGCGGGGAAAGAAGTGAAAAGAATAAGAAGTGCAGAGGGCAAAAGGGCAAGAGTGTAAAGGGCAAGGAATCCTCACGCCACAGCCACAGCCACCACGCGAAAACCAACACGGTTGTAACGAAGCGCGCGCGCGACCCAATAGCGATTGGCAGAACGGCAAGTCCTAGCGAGGTCGAGCCAACTACCGCCACGCAGCAGCTTTGTGTTATTATCGCTACCATTCAACCACGGAGTACCGTCTATGGGCGCGCCTTGGTAGCTACTATTATATATATCTTGACACCATTCCCATATATTACCATGCATATCGTATAAACCGAAAGAGTTTGGCGGAAAATTTCCTACATTTGTTGTTTGTTCACGATATTCACCTTTTGGTGCTGAGGCGTATGGAAAATTTCCGTCGTAATTAACTAAATCTGTGGTAATCGTTTCACCAAAATAAAACGGTGTCGTTGTTCCCGCACGACAAGCATATTCCCATTCAGCCTCGCTGGGTAGCCTGTAGGTTTTTCCTGTCTTCTGACTCAATTTTTCACAGAATTCTACCGCCTCATCCCAACTTACTGTTTCTACAGGTCTTTTCTCACCCTTGAAGTTAGCAGGATTTGTCCCCATAATTGCTTGATACTGTGCCTGAGTAACTGCATATTTACCCATGAAGAAACCAGGAACCCTTACCTGACGCTGGGGACCTTCATCGTCATCTCGCGCTGCTTCCTCTGGTGGTGAACCCATTGTAAAAGTTCCCCCTGGTATCTGCACCATTTCCAAAGACACACCATTTCCTAAATTTTCTTCAAAGTATTCTGCTTGCAGGTTGCGGCGGTTAGTAATATTTCCCTGTACATTTACGGTAACAGTTTCAAAGGAAAAGGTTTCCACGCTATTTGAGGGAGTAGAAGGTTGGGAAGGAGAAGGAGTTTCTACAACTACTGGTGGAATTTCACTTGTCACCGGAGTTGTAGTAGTAATATCTCCAGAATCAGAGGGAAATAACAACCGATTCCCGATAACAGCCAAACCAAATCCCCCAGCTAACCATCCCGCAGTTTTAATTACCTGACGGCGTGACAAATCAGATGTTGGCTGTGGGGGTGGTTGTCGTCGTTGTGGTTGTGGCTGTAGCTGTTGAGGTGATGGTGGATTTAGTTGTGTCGGTGCTATCTGTGGCGGTGGCTGTGACGGCTGGAGGGCTTGCAATGCTACCTCTGCTGAAAAATATCTATCTCGAAAGTGATAACTCACCATCTTATTTAAAACACCTGCCAGTTTGTCACTGACATTTGCATAATTACGCCAAATCACTTCACCATCAGTGGGGTCTTTTGGTAGTTCGTGGGGTTGTCTCCCTGTTAAAGCATAAATTCCCAACATCCCCACTGCGTAAACATCGCTGCATAATTTTGGTTGTCCGGCTGTTTGTTCACTTGGCATATAGCCATTAGTTCCAATGACAACGCTAACACTAGTTTGACCTTGGCTATTCACCATCACGGTGTTTATTTCTTTGACTGCACCAAAGTCAATTAACACTATTTTCCTATCTTGACGGCGACGCATTAAGTTTGCGGGTTTGATGTCGCGGTGGATGATATTTTTTTTGTGAACTACTGCTAATACTTCCAAAATTTCTTGTAATAGTTTGGTGACTTCTGTTTCACTCAACTTTTTACCAGGACTGATTTCTTTGCTTAAGTCCTGTCCATCTACAAATTCTTGGACTAAATAAAATTCACCTTGTTCTTCAAAGTGGGCAAATAGTCGGGGTATCTGGTCGCTATCATTACCTAAACGGTATAACACCTTCGCTTCGCTATCAAATAATCTTCTAACAATTTCTAATACTGCGGGGTTGGAGTTGGCCTTGAGGTGTTTGACTACACACTTGGGATGGTTGGGTAAATCTATATCTTCTGCTAAATAGGTGTCGCCAAATCCGCCACTTCCTAAGATGTAGATGATTTTATAGCGTTGACGGAGGATTGTACCAGTCGTAGGCATGATTTTTGACTCGGCGCTGGGGAATTGAGCTTTATTGTGCCAAATTTCTCATTATTAAAGCAAGTGATTCTACTCACACAGGATTTTCTTGTGGGATGGGTGTCCTCACCCGTCCCCTAATCAGGTCTTTACCCACCCCGCAGATTCTGAGAAACGGATATGATAGAAAAGTAAATAAAACTTCAAAAATATTTATCAAATGCTGATTGACTTCCCTGGCTTGACCAAAGTAAAGGACTCAGTTAAAGAAAAAATTTTCTTCGGTCATGAACCCAGCGCCGAGTTAATTGCTATTCTTACCGTCTACTTTGTCCAAGGAATTTTAGGGTTGGCGCGTCTAGCTGTCAGCTTTTTTCTCAAAGATGAACTGCTACTGAGTCCGGCTCAAGTGTCCGCACTATTGGGAATTGTAGCCTTACCTTGGATAATCAAACCAGTGTTTGGCTTTATTTCCGATGGCTTACCCATATTCGGCTACCGTCGCCGACCATATTTAATCCTCTCTGGGTTATTAGGAGCGATTTCTTGGGTATGTTTAGCCACCATAGTTCATAGTAGCTGGGCAGCTACACTGGCGATCGCCCTTGGTTCACTTTCCGTCGCAGTCAGTGATGTCATAGTTGACTCATTAGTTGTGGAAAGAGCCAGAGCAGAATCCCAAGCAGCAGCCGGTTCATTACAATCTTTGTGCTGGGGTGCTTCCGCATTTGGCGGTTTACTCACCGCTTACTTTAGCGGAGTGCTGCTAGAACATTTCACCACCCGCACCGTATTTTGGATTACCGCCTCATTTCCCCTCATCGTTTCCGCAGTAGCTTGGTTAATCGCCGAAACCCCCGTCAGCAAAAACACCCAAGATAATCACAGCAATAATCCTCTTAGCACCAAACATCAACTCAAACAACTGCGCCAAGCAGTCACCCAAAAAGCCATTTGGCTACCCACAGCCTTTGTATTTGTCTGGTTAGCCACCCCCACAGCAGATTCCGCCTTCTTCTTCTTCAGCACCAACGAACTACACTTTCAACCAGAATTTTTAGGACGGGTAAGACTGGTAACAAGTGGCGCTTCCTTAATTGGAATTTGGATTTTTCAACGCTTCCTAAAAAGTGTATCATTCCGCAAGATTTTTGCTTGGAGTACAGTGCTTTCCTCAGCCTTGGGAATGACAATGCTGCTGCTGGTGACTCATACCAACCGAACATTAGGTATAGATGACCACTGGTTTAGCTTAGGAGATAGCCTCATCCTCACCGTCATGGGACAAATCGCCTATATGCCAGTATTAGTATTAGCAGCGAGATTATGTCCCCCAGGAGTAGAAGCCACATTATTTGCTGTACTCATGTCCGTTTCTAACTTAGCAAATATGGTTTCTTATGAATTTGGAGCCATCATCATGCACTGGTTAGGTATCACTGAAACTAACTTTGAATTACTGTGGTTATTAGTAATTATCACAAACCTCAGTACACTATTACCATTACCCTTCATTCGTTGGCTACCTGCTAACGACCCGCAAGCCGATTTACCAACATTACAACCAGCTGCGGTAACAAATGAAGAAGAATCATTGTTACCCAACTTAGTACCCTAATTGATAAGCAGCTTAATTGTCCTTCTTACCTTTGCGTCTTTGCGCCTTTGCGCGAACCTAATCCATATTTTCCATCAAATTTAAAAACAGATGCAGACCTTAAAAACAGAAGAAAATTTAAGTCCCGAAAAATCCTATACTCGTGAAGATTGGCAAGGAGGATATAAATCCCTAACCCAAGAATATGATTATTGGATTGATGATGTAGAAGGACAAATTCCCCCAGAACTACAAGGGACATTGTTTAGAAATGGCCCCGGTTTACTCGATATCAATGGACAATCGATTCATCACCCCTTTGATGGTGATGGTATGATTAGCCGCATCAGCTTTGCGAATGGTCGCGCCCATTTCCGTAACCGCTTTATCCGCACAGAAGGCTATTTAGCAGAACAAAAAGCCGGAAAAATCCTGCACAGAGGTGTCTTTGGTACACAAAAACCCGGCGGTTGGTTAGCGAATATTTTCGACTTCAAAATTAAAAATATTGCTAATACTAACGTTATCTATTGGGGTGGTAAACTTTTAGCACTTTGGGAAGCAGCAGAACCCCATCAACTTGACCCCAATACATTGGAAACGTTAGGAAAAGAATATTTCAATGGTGTACTTTCAACAGGTGAAGCTTTCAGCGCCCATCCCCGCTTTGACCCTAGTTGTAACCAAGACGGTGGCGCACCTTGTCTGGTAAATTTCTCCATCAAACCCGGACTATCCACCACAATTACGATATTTGAACTCAACCCAGACGGTAAAGTTGTGAGAAAACACGCTCATAGTGTTCCGGGTTTCTGTTTCATCCACGATTTTGTCATTACTCCCAATTACTGTATCTTCTTTCAAAATCCCGTCACCTTTAACCCCATACCTTTAGCCTTGGGAATACGTGCGGCTGGAGAATGTATCAAATTTCAGCCAAATCAACCCACCCAAATTATAGTGATTCCCCGTCACACTCAAACAGGGATAAAAATTCTCGAAACTCAGGCTGGTTTTGTGTTCCACCACGCAAATGCTTTTGAAGTTGATAATGAAATCGTCATTGACTCGATTTGTTACGAAACACTCCCAGAAGTCGAGCCAAAAAGCGATTTTCGCCAAGTGAACTTTGAAGCAATATCACCTGGACAACTGTGGCGCTTCCATGTTAATCTTGATAATGGAAACCTATGTTCACAAATAATTGAAAGTCGTTGTTGTGAATTCCCCAGTATAAATACTGAACTTGTCGGACGAGATTACCAATATTTATACATAGGCGCAGCACATGGGGAAACAGGTAACGCGCCCCTGCAAGCATTACTAAAAATCGATTTAAAGTCAGGCGAAAGACAACTGTGGAGCGCTGCGCCCCGTGGTTTCATCGGTGAGCCGATATTTGTCCCCCGCCCAGATGCAAAAAAAGAAGATGACGGCTGGGTACTATCCTTAGTATATGATGCTACACACCATCGCTCAGACTTAGTAATATTAGATGCCAGCGATTTTAATAAAGGCGCAGTAGCCAAACTACACCTCAAACATCATATTCCCTATGGACTACATGGCAACTTCACCACCCAAATCTAACACTCCGCGAACCTTTGCGCTTCCCTCCGCGCCCCTTTGCGTTGAAAAATTAACTTGTAAATCATCACGAGGATGGGGCGTAGGAACCATAATTAAATCCAGATTTTGTCCTGGGACTAATTCCCAATGATACTCACGAATCAAAAGAGCAGCAAATAACTTCATCTCCAACTTGGCAAACTCCTTACCCAGACATTCGCGCACACCCCCACCAAATGGTACATAACCAAAGGGTTTTTGTTTATCCTCAACCCGTTCTGGTGCAAAGCGTTGGGGGTCAAAGCTTTCTGGTTCAGTATATGTACTGCTATCTTGATGTGTTTTACCTATCTGGTAAAGCACAGACCAACCTTCAGGAATCTGGTAGCCATTAAATTCAGATGACTGGATAACCCGCCGAAAGCCTCCACCCACGGGCGGAATAGTTCGCAAAACTTCCTTGAGTACTTGGTCTAGATATTGCATCTGCTTGAGATGTTCTAGTGTCAAAGATTCCTCAATAGCCAATTGCTGTTGTTCGGCGAGAGCTTGTGCTAATACTTCGGGATGCTGTGCTAATTGTAAACAAAAAGAGGCGATCGCTGAAGTCAATGTTTCATGACCAGCAAACAGCAATAATAGCACTTGGTCTTTGAGTTCTGCCAAGCTGAGGCGATTTCCATCTTCGTCTTCGGCTTGTAGAAGCAGCCCCAAAGCATCTGCATCGGAATGAGGCTGTTGTTGACGTTGCAGGATAATTTCTTCAATTTTGACCAATAGCTGCTGACGACAACGCAACGCCCGACCAAACTTAGTCCAAGGTAAATTTATGGGAATAGTGAATAAACCCGCACACCACTCTTCAAATAACTCACCAAAATGGCTATCAGATGCCGCATCTGTTCCTATGAGTAACTTGCAAGCCACATCAAAGGTATAATTTCTCAATTCAGGATACCATTTGAAAGTACCCATGCGTTGCCATTTATGTAAATAATTGTGGGTAATTTCCTCCATTTTGCTTGTATACCCAGCTAACGCCCTTGGTTGAAAGGCTTGGGAAAGCAACTTGCGGCGCTTTTGGTGTGTACCTCCTGTTTGTAATGCTAAAGATGCTGGCCCTAGCAGAGTTTTCGTACTATCAGGCCAACTTATCGTAAAATTTTGGTTTTCATTGCTGAATAAAAAACGATTAGCCTCAGCCCCAATCATCATAATTGTAGGTTGTCCAAATAAATGAGTTTTGAAGATGGGTCCGTATTGCTGGTATCGCTGTTCAGCAAATTCTGGGTCACGCAAAAAGCTAATTGTTTCGCCAATCAAAGGTAGCCCCAAATTGCCAGGGGGAAGCGGTAGTTTATTTTGAGTCTGGGAATTAGTGGTTTCCATAAAAATATACTCATCTTTATGATTATCCTAATACTCAATGAATGCGATCGCCATCCTTTAAGCAATTCTGAAAAAAAACTAAGACTTGATTAAATTGTCACAAAAACTACAAAATTGCCATTTTTATCCAGTCTAGGATAAGATAAGCGCATACATATCCGGTACGCGAAGATACCGCGACTAGGAGAAAAGTTTATGGTGTTAACATCTCCCTTACCGTTGGAAGCTGCCACTCCAGCACATATTTGCCCATTTGATCAAGCGTGTAGTTACTTAGATGCAGCAGGTAAAGAATTAAAGCTAGATCAAGGTGTCTTGGCAATTCTCAGTAATCCCCGCAAAGTAGTCACAGTTTCCATACCCGTGAAGCTAGATAATGGTGAAATCCAGGTTTTAGCGGGACATCGGGTGCAGCACTCTGATATTTTAGGCCCTTATAAAGGTGGAATTCGTTACCATCCAGCCGTGACACTGCGGGAAGTTTCCGCCTTAGCCATGCTGATGACTTGGAAATGTGCGTTATTGGGTATACCTTATGGCGGTGCAAAGGGAGGAATAGCCATAAATCCCAAAACTTATAGTGTGGGCGAATTAGAAAGAATCAGTCGCCGCTATATCAGCGAATTAATTAAAGATATTGGCCCCTCTGTAGATATTCCCGCCCCAGATATGGGTACTTCCGCCCGTGAAATGGCTTGGATGATGGATACTTATTCTGTAAACGTTGGTCATGCTGTCCCCGGAGTGGTTACTGGTAAACCTCTTTCTATTGGTGGTTCCTTGGGAAGGGAAATGGCCACGGGTAGAGGTGTAATGATTATTGTCCGTGAAGCATTAGCCACCCAAGGTAAATCCCTTGCAGGAGTGCGAGTAGTGATTCAGGGTTTCGGTAATGTCGGAGGTGCAGCAGCAGAATTGTTACACAAAGAGGGAGCGAAGATTTTAGCTGTTTCCACAGGTTCAGGGGGTATTTATTCCCCAGATGGTCTTGACATTCCGGCATTAAAAGCCTACGCTTCCGAAAATCATAAAAGTATTGCAGGGTTTCCGCAAACAACACCCATTAGCAATGCAGATTTATTAACTTTAGATTGCGACGTTTTAATTCCAGCAGCTTTGGAGAATCAAATTACCACAGAAAATGTGCATCAAATACAAGCGCAAATTGTCGCAGAAGCAGCTAATGGTCCAGTGACTTTGGAAGCGAACCAATTTCTAGAAACGCATGGTGTAACTGTGTTACCAGATATTTTAGCCAATGCTGGGGGTGTCGTTGTCAGTTATTTAGAGTGGGTGCAGGGTCTTTCTTATCTGTTTTGGGATGAAGAACGTGTGAATCATGAAATGGAAAAGTTAATGGTGCAAGCTTATCACCAAGTGATTCAGCAGTCAAAGATACGGCAAATTCCTCTGCGATTAGCAGCCTATACTTTGGGTGTGGGTAGAGTTGCACAGGCGCTGGCTGATAGAGGTCTTTATCCTTAGTCATTAGTCATTAGTCATTGGTCATTGGTCATTGGAAAATTTCTTCCCCCAAGCAATCTTGCTTAAGGATTGACAAAGAAAAAAGTATCCCAAATTTGCTTGTGGTGCGGGCATCTTGCCCGCTAATGACGAATCCTTATCTGAATTATCCCCCTTACTCCCTGCTCCCTCGCCTCTTTTTCACCGCGCCCATTGTTGTAAAATATAAGCATAAAAAGCATCCTTATTGACCTTATCCATCGCATAAACTTTCCGTTCCCCAGCGACTACCTTAGTCCGTCCCTGACTTAAACCAGTGGTGATAATTTCTATTTCCCATTCACGCAATTGATAAAATTCTGGGTGTCCTAAATAAGCCGTAGCTAGGACATCCCAAAAATAATAATCTTGGGGAATAACTAAGGCATAACATTGACCAGCTAAATCAGATATAGGATAATGGCGTTGTCGTCCCATTTTGTATACTAAATCCGATGTGACAGGCACATTATTAGTTAAATCCAAAGGACACATAATTATTTCAATTTGAGTTTGCAATACCCTCGCTGCGGAAACTGCATCCCAATAAACATTCCATTCGGCTGAACCATCTTGTCCTGGTTCTAAACTTTTTTCGACATTTCCACCAACATTTAATGCACCCCCCATCCAAACTATTTTGGCTATCTTCCCTTCAATATCCGGTGCTTTATCTAAGGCTGTTGCTACTGTGGTTAAAGGCCCCGTTACCATTAGCGTTACTGGTGCTGGTGCTTCACGCAAAACCCGAACCATGAAATCTTGACCTGTTTCTGCAACCAAAGGCGTGTTGATAAATTCACTTTGATTGAGAATGGGGAGATGGTCAACAATAAACGAATCACGGCGGTAGAGATGAGGAAAAGGATTAATTCCGCGTACAGTACTTTCTGCCACTGGGATGTGAGAAAATTCCATTAAATCTAAAATTTTACGTGTCGCACTCACAGCAGGTTGAATATAGCAGTCGGCTGGAGTCACAACAATACCTAAAAGTTCGATATGATCCATTGTTAACAACAGCATGGTTGCTAAATAATCATCAACACCGCCATCATGATCCATTAATACGAGTTGTTTAGACATATAGGAGAATTAACAAATGGATGAATTTATGGAAGCTGCGATCGCACAAGCAAAACAAGGTAGAAAAGAAGGTGGGATTCCCATCGGTTCTGTACTTGTGAAAGATGGCAAAATTATTGGCAGAGGACACAATAAACGTGTGCAAGATAATGATCCTGTCACCCACGCCGAAATAGATTGTCTCCGCAATGCTGGGCGAGTTGGTAGCTATAGAGGTACAACACTTTACTCTACCTTAATGCCGTGCTATTTGTGCGCTGGTGCAGTAGTACAATTTGGCATTAAAAAAGTCATCGCCGGAGAATCGAGAACTTTTCCTGGTGCTAAAGATTTTATGGTATCTCACGGTGTGGAAGTCATTGATCTCAATCTTGATGAATGCGAACAAATGATGAGCGAATTTATTGAAACTAATCCCGAAATATGGAATGAAGATATTGGCAATTAGTCATTAGTCATTAGTCATTAGTCTGCTCACCTGCTTCTCCTATATGACTACTATTTGATTATTGAACAAACACGTAGGGTGTGTATAGCCCAAGGGGCATGGCTTACGCTAAAGCGGTAGCGTAACGCACCAAAGCTTTAATAATGGTGCGTTACGGATTTCATCCTAACGCACCCTACAATACTTAATTTTTTCATAAATCAAACCGGATTCCTATAGTTCCTTTTCTGCTAAGAAATAATCAAAGGTTAACTTATCAGGTAATGAAGTTTGTGCGCCCATTTTTGTGGTTGCTAAAGCACCTGCGGCTGAACCCCAAATAATTGCCTGATGTAAAGAAAGTCCGGTATAAAGTGCCGCCGCTAAACCACCATTGAAAGCATCGCCAGCAGCAACGGTATCCACAGCATGAATTGGGAAAGCTGGAACAAAAAATGTTTCCTCAGCAGTGGCGCAGACAGCACCTTTTGCACCTAGTTTGACGATCGCACATTTCACACCCCTTTGCAATAAAACTTTAGCTGCTTTCAGTGCTGATTCCTGATTATCTACAGGAAAACCCACCAATTGCCCGGCTTCTACCTCATTTGGTGTAATAATATCAACTAATTGATATAGTTCATCGGGTAAATTCGCTTGTGCGGGTGCGGGATCTAAAATTACTTGAATATTTGCATCTTTTGCGGCTTTGGCTGCTGCTACTACGGCATCAATGGGAATTTCTAGTTGTAAAATTAGTGCGGTAGCTGTTGGTAATAGTTGAGATAATCGCTCGATATCTTCTTGATTAACTCGTCCGTTTGCGCCCGGAATGACAACAATTTGATTTTCACCAGCATAATCTACGGTGATAATAGCAACTCCAGAACTCACAGTTTGATCTATGAAGATATTTTCAGTTTGTACTCCTGCAAGTTGCAAATTATGGACAAGTTCTGCACCAAAACTTTGTGCGCCTACACGTCCCACCATGTAAGTAGGAATCTCTAACCGCGCTAATGCTACGGCTTGATTTGCTCCTTTTCCTCCTGGTATTTTAAAAAAATCTTCTCCTAATATAGTTTCACCTGCAATTGGTAAGCGGGATGTGGTCGCTACTAGGTCTATATTGATGCTTCCGAAGACGATAATGGTCATAGTATAAGGATGTTTTTTTAACGCCAAGTTACGCCAAGGTTAACGCAAAGGGACGCAAAGTTTTAGTTGTCAGGCCATCTGAGTGAGATACAAGAACCCCACCCCCAACCCCCTCCGGTGCAAGCGAGGAGGGGGCTATGATGTACCACGCAAAGGCGCAAAGGACAAGAGATAGAAAAATCTGACAAAGGATACCATTGTTGCAGTTTCCACCGATTGGCTATCCATAATCGCTTCTGATGGCGATGGTTCTCTATTTTGGCTCACACGCACCCATAAACGCAGACGCTCATGGATTTTCTCCCATGTCCCATCTTTTCTCCACTGCCGAAAATAGTGGTAAACAGTTTTCCATTTCGGGAAGTCGTGAGGCAGCATTCGCCATGCACAACCTGCACACAGGATGTAAAGTATGGCATTTACCACTGCTTCCATATCAACACTACGTTTTCTACCTCCTTTTTTAGCTTCTGGAATTAACCCTGATAACAGTTCCCACTGTTGAGAAGTCAAATTACTTGGGTAGGATGGATTCATAGCTCTCGTAACGCTGTCATACTTACGTGTTTTTTCTACTGACAGGATACCGTTACGTGGGCTTTCTTACTTCTCAGACATCCTCTTAACTGTTCAGCTTCATGGTGTTGAAATAGTATCCCTAATCTCACCCCCAACGCCTTATAGGGGTTGGGGGATATTTATTAGCTCCTGAAAATTCAAAACTATTCATGTCTAAAACCACCTATCTATCTAAAGAATGGTGTATATAGCAGGTCAAAAGCAAGATGAAATTTCATCAGAGACGGTGTGAAATTATATTACCCTGTTTAGTTTTTATGCATAGGAGTTCAATAATATGACACTATTATCCCATGATGAACTCAAAATTTTAGTTGATAATTCCCAAAGCCCTTGTGTTTCTTTATATATGCCGATGCAAAAGGCGGGGCCAGAAATTCGCCAAAACCCCATTCGTTTGAAAAACTTAATCCGTGAAGCTGAGGAACGTTTATATGCTATGGGGATGCGCCACACTGAGGCGATAGATTTTCTCCAACCAGCTAAAGAACTTGATACGACTGATTTCTGGCAAAACCAAGACAACGGACTGGCAATTTTTATTTCTCCCCAGATGTTTCGCTATTACCGTTTGCCAATGGAGTTTCAGGAATTGGTAGTTGTTAGCGTTCGCTTTCATCTTAAACCATTACTGCATTTAATCAACAGTGATGGACACTTTTATCTCTTAGCTCTTAGCCAAAAAGATATCAAGTTTTTTGAGGGAACGGCCTACAGCCTCAATGAGGTGGAAGTAGCAAATATGCCTGGGAGTATAGATGCAGCTCTGTTACAGGATGATATCCAAAAAGGGGTACAACATCGGATTGGTACACCTAGAGGGGGAACAGCTAATTCGTTTCAACAGCCGGGTGATGTTCATGGTCAGGGAAGTCCTGACAGAGATAAACATCAAGCAGATATTTTACAATTTTGTCACATTATTGATAGGGCGGTACACGAAAAAATCCGGGGGGACAATGCGCCTTTAATGTTAGCAGGGGTTGAGTATCTGTTCCCAATTTATCAAGAGGCAAATACTTATCCTTATTTTCTGGAATCAGGTATTACTGGTAATACTGAAGTCATGAAGCCGGAAGAGTTGCATAAACAGGCTTGGCCGATTGTCGAACCTTTGTTTCATGAAAATCAGCAGTCAGCAATGGCGCTTTATCAGCAACGAACTGGGACTGGGACAACTTCTAGTGATATTAAAGAAATTGTCTCAGCGACTTATTGTCAAAGGGTTGATTCGATGTTTGTGCCAATAGATATGCAAATTTGGGGTAAATTTGATCCAGATACAATGACTGTCGATGTACATTCAGAACCGGAGCCAGATGATGAAGATATGTTAGATTTGGCTGCGATTCAAACAGTTATTAATGGTGGGAAAGTGTACACGGTTGAATCAGAACAAATGCCAAATGGTACACCAGTAGCAGCTATTTTCCGCTATTGATAGTTTTTGTGGTGTTGTATTAGGTGAAATTAACTATAGCGGTATGCACTTGAATGAAGTAAATCATAGTCCCCTCCTCGCCTGCGGGGAGGGGGTTGGGGGTGGGGTTCTTGTATCTCACTCACTCAACTAAGAACCGCTATATATACAACATCCATTTTTAGTAAATTTCCTGACTTGATTCTCGATTTTTAAATTTCATATTTCAGTTGAGCGACACCTGTGAAAGTGGTGAGAGTTGAAATTACAATATAACGGTCAACGCTTGCTCAATAATATTGATATACTCCTCTACTGCATAAAGGCGATAGGCAATTATATCAATTTGATTTTTGATTTCAAGTTGTCTTAATAAAACTGTTTCTAATTCTGATATACCAACTTCTTGCTTAACTCTTTGCTCAATAACTTCTAAAGCCCGAAGATTACTAAACCTATCGATATCATAACGATTAACTTTGAGAACATCAAAGGCAGCATTAACCAAATTTCCGGCTTCACGAGACAACTTTCGTTTATTACGAAAAGATGAATCAAACTCAGTTAGATAAATCAGCCTTGCTAAAAGATATCGGCGCAAGTGCGGTGTGCGAATACTCACACGAGCTATTTCTATCCATTCACGATTTCCCTCTTGCCAATCTTCATCATCGGTCATTTCGCCCCAAATAACATATCCATCGATACTCGCCTGTATTTGCAATTTTAATAGATGTCCTTCTCGATGAGGATGAGGACTTTCCCACTCAATGTCAGTAGCATAATCTCCAGTCAGTTTCTGATATTCATTTAACGATACTTCTTCATAAGTAACACCTGAAGCTTTAGATTGGTAGGTGGTAACAATTTGGTAACGATTTTGCCAAATCTGATGAGCTTCACGACTTAACTGTACTAAAGTTTGGTAATCAGTATTACTTTCAGGTTCCTGCAACTGGGGAATTGGTAAGTCACCAACTTGAGTAAAGTATTCAAACATTCCTTTTCCTGTCAGCTTCCCAATACCACCCAAAGCACGATAGCGAAACTCTAAAACTTTTGAGTTTAGTAAAGCACAAATATAATATATAGTATCGATATCTACATTTTCTTGTCTGACAAATGCAGCCGAATCACTCTTAAAACCAAATAGTCCATGTTCATCAACAAAAAATTTATTCGCGTTAGCCCGACGGGAAAATATAATTTTTACATCTCTCATTCCATAACGGGGACGATGTAGATGAAACCATTCATAATGACTTGTTTGATTATTGTAAACATCTCTACTTTCTAGTTCTAACTGATTTTGCTGTAAATATGTTTGTATAGATAGGGGTAAGTCTTCCCATATTGTGTCATGGGTATAGTACAAAATTTGTGTCCCAGGTGGTTTACAGCCAAATGAATAAATAGAAGAGGTTGAAACTCTTTGAAGTAAATAATTATCTGGGAAATCTGGAGCAAATTTTCCTTCAAATATAGAGTCACGACCTGTAGTAATACCTTCTGTGTAGCGAACTAATTCTGTTTCTTTTAGCTTTGTACCAGATTGATCAATTTTATAAAAAATTTCACGGTATGGAGATATTTCCCAGCGATTTTCATCCAAACTCAATTGCGTAACATTTACCTGAGTTACACCTTGACTTAAATCCAGCCGACAATCATCACTGCTAAAAGCCTCTTTTACACTATCTAAATTCAGGACATAAAAAGCTGCAAAACTATCTTCGGGTTTAGGAACTTTTTTCTGATATTCAAAAATACAGGTAGCAATTCCTGCATTAAATATGCGATTTCCTAAAAAATCAGTAATATTAATAACTTTTGTATTTTCACTCAGGAACTGTCGCAGACTTTTAGATTTATCACCTTGAATAAAAGAACGAGAAATGATCAAGCTTAAGTAACCATTTTCTCTTAGAAGGTCAAAGCCTCGACGGAGGAAATAAAATAAAATATCTGTTTTATCAGTATAAATATCAGGATATGCATACCTGAGCCATTTTAATTCTAGGGCATTTCTGCCAAAGATGGCATCAACGTTAAAATAGGGAGGATTACCAATTACAGCAAAAAATCCTTGTTCTGCTGCTGGTAATTGTGGATCAAATATATGAGGAAACTCAACATACCAATTAAAGGGGCGTTTAATAACAACGTCTTCTAAGGCATTTTCTAATGTCATTAGTGCAGATTTAACTCTTGCTAATTCGCCAGTTGTCCAATCTTCTAGATTCTTGTCAATCCATTCATCTAAGTTTTCAGGATTGATAGCTTCTGTTAAAAAATAGCGAATTAGTCCTAAGTCTTTGATATTAGCTTCTCTATGTTTTATCAAATGCACTACTGATTGTATGCTTTCATCACTAGCAAAAAAAGCAGTTAAAACAGGATTAATTTGTTGATTGATTGATGTAATCTTAGTTTCTAAATTAGTAACTGCTTGATTTCTTTCTATTTCTTTTAGATTAGTATCTCTAGCATTTCTGGCTAAATCTGCGGCTATTCTTAGTGAATCCTGACATCCTGCTAAATTTGCGGGAGAATGTATTAAACTATCTCCAACCCGAATATTTAAAGTTAGTGCGGGAAGATGAGAATATATGGAACCACTGCGTTTACCATATTCATCAGGACGAGATCGCAATAATTTTGTCCACAGTGACAGTTTTGCTAATAACACAGCTTGGGGGTCTCTATCTACCCCATGCAGCATTTTTACCATGATCTGTTCTTCAGGATTAATAATTGGTTGTACTGATACATGACTAAATAAATCAAAGTTTTCAGGTATCTTAGCTGTTGTACAAGCTTGATTATAACGTTTAATTTCACTGAGTATATAATCGAATGCACCTAAAAGAAATGAACCAGAACCACAAGCAGGGTCAATTATTGTCAGGTCTAAGACTGAACTTGCAACTGTATAAGCTTGATGGAACTCTCCTACTTCTAAAAACCCAATGGACGCATCAATTTTAGGCTTAATTGCAGGTTGTAAAGTTTGATATACAATACGACGAACAATATAGTCAGGAGTATAGAAAATTCCTTCGCGCTTGCGGGTTTGTTGATTTTCTAAAATTTTCACAACATCGCCCACAAGTGTTAATTGATGGGCTAAAAATTGTTCATAAGCAGTACCTAAAATATCCTGTGTTAAAGTGGTAAAATCATAGTTGTAAATTGAGCGATAGTTTGCTAAGGTTCCTGTAATTGTATAAAGTATGCCTTCCTGTGGCACTGCATTTATGACAATAATTGATTGAATATATTCAACGTCAATCATGAGTTGATCAATCCAAGAAGGCTGAAATAGTTCAGTATTATATCCCATCCAGGTATTGTGAAAAGCTCGTCTGAGGTCTTCAATAAATGGTAAATCTGGGAAAGTTTGCTGCCAGTTATGATAAACTCTGCCGAGATAGTTGAAGGGCATTTCTCGGCTGAATGTCTCTAAGAGTCGAATTAACAAAAAACGATTTAAAATAACTTGAGCAGCTTCGCGGACTTTTTCTAAACTTAAATTAGGTTGTGATTTTTTGATGCCATTTGCAAGAATAACACGCCAAATTTTTAAATCAGTAAGAAATTTTGTGCCTAATCCTTCTCTGGTTTTTTCGCTGTAAAATGCTTCTAGACGATCGCTGCGTGAATTATCACGGCTGAGACAAGTATATAGTCTGCTGACAAGCTCAGGATCATCTCGCATTTGCTCCATTGTAAATGACCAAAAAGGTTTTTTATCCTGTAACCTTAAAATGTGCCATTCCCGAAAATTTGATAAAATAATCCACAGAACAGGTTTTTCTTTGCCAACATCTAGACTGTAATTTCTGAGATAATCTAAAACTTGCTGTTCATTTGTATTCCATATATTCTTATCCCATAAACTTTTGGCTTCAAACATGAGTTTGGGATGCTGGTTTACTTCAGGAAGAAGCAAATAATCCACCCAGGTCGTAGTTCCAATTAAACTGAGAATTGAACCTTCAGGGGTGCGATATTCCCTTGTATAACCCAGTGCATCTAGAAAAGGTGTAATCAGATTATCTTTTGTATTCTCCTCCGGTTTACCAGCACGGCGCGAAAGCAGCATATTTTCTGCTGTGGTAACTAATTTTGCAATTTGAGCGCGGAATTCTGGGAGGGACATTTGTACACTATGAAACTAACCATAATCTATGATAGTTTTTTCTTGTCTCGATTAGATACTGCAACAGGTTACTAATCTTGAAGTTGCTTTCTGGCTGCTGCTAAAATGAGGCGTTGTTCAGCACGCGCGATCGCTTTATAAGTCCTTTCCACTGCTTCGGGTTCCACGGAAATAGAAGTAATCCCCCATTCTACCAATTGATCAATAATTTCTGGATAAATCGCTGGTGCTTGACCGCAGATTGAACAAGGTATCCCCGCAGTTTTCGCCATTTGAATTAGTTGCGCGATCGCACCCATGACCGCCGGATGACGTTCATTCAATACTGTGGTAATTTGTCCTTGTTCTCGGTCTACACCTAACAGTAATTGAGTCAGGTCATTTGTGCCAATAGAAATCCCTTCCACACCTGCTTTTACATATTCTGGCAATAAAAACAGCACACTTGGCACTTCCGCCATCATCCACAGTTGAAATTGCGGTACTTGAGTTAAACCAGCTTGCTCAACCTTACCCCGACAAAAAGAAAACTCTGCCACACTGCGAACAAAAGGCAACAATAAATTAACATTGCCGTATCCAGCTTTCTGCACCTTTGCCAAAGCTGTGAGTTCCAACTCAAAAACGGCGGGATTGCATACATAACTGAATGTACCCCGCTCACCCAAGGGTGAATTCTGCACAGAATGTTGATGATGCTGCCCTGATGGTAACTCATGCGATCGCCAATCCAAAGAACGATAAAAAATTGGTCGGGGCGCAAAAGCACGAGCAAACTGGATAATCTGCTCAGTCCATTTTTCTAACAATTCGGCTTGACGACCACTGACAAGCCAACTTTGGGGATGTTGTCCTTCGAGAATGTTGAGTAACATTAATTCTGAGCGCAATAATCCCACACCATCCACAGGTAAACTTTGCGCTGGCTCAATTAACCTGGGCTGACTGAGATTAACTAGCAACTGGGTAGAAATCATCGGTAACTGAGGAACAACATGAGAATGAGAAGATGGGGGAACAGTTGGCTCTGGGGACTTGAGTGCTGGAGTTTCTCCCTCTACTGGTTTTTCTCCGCCTCTGATTCGATAAACCTCTCCGCGATCGCCATCTACAAGCAACCTCTCGCCGTTTTGAATCAAGACTGTAGCATCTGCGGCACTAACTACGGCTGGGATACCCAATTCTCTGGACAGAATTGCTGCATGACTGGTTAATCCTCCCCTCTGTGTGATAATACCAGCAACTTCTTGTAAAAAAGGCAGCCAATCTGGTGTAATAGTTGGTGCTACTAAAATTACTCCCTTGTGTATTTGTTCTGGTTTCTTGTGAGTATCAGTAATTACGTAAGCTGTTGCGGTTACACGTCCCCCAGATGCTCCTAGACCTTTGATAATAGCTGGCGTGGCGTAGCCATACTGTAAATTGGGAATTGCAGATTGAGGGGAACTAACTTGAGTTAAGTGGAGAGTGGGGTTGGGGTTTTTCTCAGAGATCGTCCATTTAATTGTGAAATTGTTACCTATTTCACTCACAAGTTGATTTCCCAGAGTGACTACTTGTTGCAAATATTCTTCTGATAAAGCGTATTGCTTTTGTTGGACTTCTTCCAATACATAAGTCACTATATCAGTATTATTTGCCGTGATGACTAACTTGGATGAATCCATAGCTGCGCCATGAGCAAAACCATAAGCCAGCATTTTATTGCCTAGATGTCGCTCTAATACTACCCCGGTTTCTTGTTGGATGTAGTAGACATCAGGTTGGACATCGCCTTGGGAAAGCGCTATTCCTAATCCCTTAGTAGCTTCTATTGTCCATCCTGAAGAATGAGCATAGAGAAGACCACTAGCGATCGCATTCTCCACCGGTTGTACCAACACTGCTAAATTAATTTGTTGCAGGTTCACTCCCATGCGCCGCCAATACAATAGACTCCTAGCCCGAAATAACTGACTCCAGGTACGTTTCAATCCTATAGCGATCGCTTCTGGCTCGCAGCAACAAAAAATCGCATCCAACAACCCAGATGTATTTCCTCCGCCTGGCGTTATGGCCGATAAAGCCAAGCTGGGGCGCAAAATCAGATAACTACTTTGCCATTCTTTGGCTGCGGCGAAAATTTTATTCACCCATTCAGGTGGTACTGTCCCTGTCATGATTTCCTGACGCAAGCGACCAGCTACCTGCTGAAGTTGTCGCCAATTAGCCACATCTAGGTGCAAAGAAGAATAGGGTAAATCTGCTACTAAAGCTGATGTACTATTGAGAGTTGCGAGAAATTGTCGTAACCCTTCTGCTGAAACTACAAAACCAGGTACCACCGGATAGCCACGCTGCATAATTTTACCCAAGTAGAATGCTTTATCACCTACCTGAGCGCGGTCTTGCAGTTTAATTTTGTCAAGCCAGTAGAGTTTATCCACTCAATTTGTTATTAGTCAATCAATTTTAGATTTTAGATTTTAGATTTTGGATTAGACTGCAATCTAAAATCGCTTTCTCCAAAATCCAAAATTCTTTACTCCCCCCTCACGATACTATTTCCCCTGACTTCACATAAAGAATTTGCGAGGAATTTAGCCACTGGGCATCGAATGAACTGAGGTGAGTAGTAGTAATTAGGGTTTGAAAACGGTCTTGAATGGCATCCAGTAATTGATTTTGGCGGAATGGGTCTAATTCAGCGAGAACATCATCTAGTAAGAGCAGGGGCGGCTCTTGGACGACTTGTTCAATGAGTTCTAATTCGGCTAATTTGAGGGCTAATACTAAAGTTCGTTGTTGCCCTTGAGAACCGTATTGACGAGCTGGTGTTTGATTAATGATTAATTCTACTTCGTCACGATGAGGACCTACCAGGGTAGTACCTCGGTAGAGTTCCGCCGCAGAACGTTGTTGAATTTTCCCTAAAAAAGCTTGCTGGATCTCTTCCGGGGGGATTTGAGCCAAAGGCACACTAGGCAGATAATTGATTTGCAGAACTTCTGTACTACCACTAATACTAGAGTGCCAAGCAGCAGCAATGGGAGCTAGTCTTTGAATAGCGCGATCGCGTCTTCTAATTACCTTTGTACCAGTGGTAACTAACTGAGCATCCCAGATAGCCAGTGTTGAGTCCTGAGTAGAAACGCGATTTATCCCATCTGCTGAGTCTAGAGCTTTCTTTAAAAAAGCGTTGCGTTGGCGTAATACTTGGTTGTATTGCTGCAAAAGGTGAGCATAAATCGGTTCGAGTTGTATTAACAGTGTATCTAGCCAATTACGACGGACATCAGGACCACCCCTTACCAAGTCTAAATCCAAGCTAGAAAACTGCACAGCATTGAGTACACCTAAAAAATCCATTTGTCGGCGCACAGATTCGCCATTAATTGCAACGCTGCGGCGACCATTGCGGCGGAGAGTTAAAGCCAGATCACTAGTACCATTTTCTCGCTCCAGAATGGCATTAATTTGAGCGATATCCTGTCCTTCTTGAATAAAATCCGCAACGCGTCCCATGCGATGCGATCGCAATGTCGCCAACAACTCCACCGCCTCCAACAAATTAGATTTTCCCTGAGCATTATTACCCACCAGAATTGTTTTCGCAGCAGTAAATTCAACCTTCTGGTCTTGGTAATTACGAAATTGTCTCAGGTGTAGGTTTTTTAAGTACATTAGTCATTAGTCATTGGTCATTAGTCATTAGTCATTAGTCATTAGTCATTAGGAAATTACCGTCTTCCCCCCCCGCAACCTGCCCCCTGCTCCCCTGCTTCTTCTCTTCTCCCCCCTGCTCCCTGCTCCCTGCCCCCCTGCCTCTTCTCCCCACTCCCTCTTTTACACACTCTTTTTGCCTATCAAGCGGAAGAAAAGCTTCTCCATTTCAATCCAGACAAACATCAAAGCACTGAAACCAAAACAAATAGCCAACTCGCTGGGAGGTAGCCAATGAGTTCCAAAGAAAGCGCGTATGGGTGGGACGTAAATTAGGATCATCTGCAACATCGTTGTCACAACTACAGCCCCCAAAACAAACATATTAGAGAAAGGATTCATCTCTATTGTGAGTTTGTTATTAGAACGAATGGCGATCGCATGACCCATCTGTGCTAAACATAACGATGTGAATACCATTGTCTTCCACCGTTCGGGGTCAAGTCCTTCCACTGGTATCTTGCAATGATTGAATGCCCACAGCATCAAAATAATCGTGATAATGGCGAAAACTATGCCTATGCGAATGATGTAGGAACCTAACCCCCTAGCAAAAATACTTTCACGGGGACTAAAAGGTGGACGCTTCATGACATCTGGTTCTGGGGGTTCCACAGCTAAAGCCAAAGCTGGTAAACCGTCTGTTACCAAATTCATCCACAGAATTTGTAATGGTGTCAGGGGAACACCTCCCAGTCCGAGAAGTGGTGCTGAAGCAATGGTGAGAACTTCGCCCACGTTACTACCGAGAATGTACTTAATAAAGCGGCGAATATTGGTATAAACAACTCTACCTTCTTTCGTTGCAGCAACGATAGTGGCAAAGTTGTCATCAAGCAATACCATATCACTGGCTTCTTTACTCACATCCGTGCCAGTAATGCCCATTGCAATGCCAATATCAGCTTGTTTCAAGGCTGGAGCATCATTCACACCATCGCCGGTCATGGCGACAAATCTCCCCCGACGTTGCAACGCTTGCACAATTCGCAGTTTGTGTTCTGGGGAAACTCTGGCGTAGATACTTACTAGGTCAACTTGTTGCTCTAATTCCTCGTCAGTCATGTGCTGCAATTCTTGACCTGTGAGGACTCTATCACCTTCTTGGGCTATTCCCAAATCAATGGCGATCGCTCGTGCGGTTAGCTGGTGATCCCCTGTTATCATGATAGGGCGAATTCCGGCGTTACGAGACTCTTGTACTGCTACCCTCACCTCTGGACGTGGGGCATCTAGCATGCCGATTAAGCCCAACCAAACCAAATTTACCTCAGATGTCTCATCTGACCCTTCAGGGGGGATTTCTAGCAGGGGTTTGTAAGCAAAACCTAGTACCCGCAAACCTTGACTCGCCATCTGGTTATTTTCTGCCAAAACTTGCTGGCGTTGTTCGTCGCTTAATGGGGCAGAATTATTTCCCAAATGAATCTGAGTACAACGTGCCAAAGTCAACTCTGGCGAACCTTTGGTAAACATTAAATAAGGTTCAGATTCAATCAAACCAGCAATTACCGGGTCAACAGCCGTTAAAGATGCTTCACCTGTGGTTACTTCTTCCACTTGACAAATTACGCTCATTCGCTTGCGTTCCGAGTCAAAGGGAAACTCGCCAATGCGGGGTAATTTGCTATTCCATTGGTCTTTTTCGATTCCGGCTTTTCCCGCCACTGTCACCAATGCGCCTTCGGTGGGGTCGCCTAAAATTGCCCATTCGCCTTTTTCTTTTTGCAGCACCGCATCATTACAAACGGCAGATGCAACCAACAAAGCGGGTATTTCGGGATAATCTTCTACAGAAACTTCTTGACTATCTAACAGAAAATCGCCTGTAGGTGTATAACCTTCTCCTGTCACCCGAAAAACATGGTTATTGGCATAAACTGACTGCACCACCATTTTATTTTGGGTCAATGTGCCAGTTTTATCAGAACATATTGTAGTTACAGAACCCAAGGTTTCCACAGCTGGTAGCTTGCGAATCAAGGCATTGTGGCGTACCATGCGCTGAGTTCCCAATGCTAGAGTCACGGTAATTACAGCAGGTAAACCCTCTGGAACCACAGCCACGGCCATACTCAAGGAAACTTCTAAAAGTTCTCGGATGTTGCCAAAACCTCTGGCTTGAATAGTCCCACCGACGACGACAATGGCTACAAGAACCAAGGAACCTGTAACGAGGACATTACCTAGCTGAGTCATGCGCTGCTGCAAAGGAGTAGGCTCATTTTCCACTGACTGCAACATGGTAGCAATTTTACCAAGTTCCGTTCGCATTCCAGTGTGAGTTACTAGCACCTTGGCGCGTCCTTGGACGACTTCTGTACCTTGAAAGACTAAATTCAGGCGATCGCCCAATGATGTGTCTTCCGGTAAGATTAAATTAGCCTGTTTGCTCACAGCCTCAGCTTCACCTGTGAGTGCTGATTCCCGGACTTGTAAATTAGATTGCTCAATCAAGCGTCCATCTGCTGCTATCTGCATCCCTGCTTCCAGCAGCATCACATCTCCTGGGACAAGTTCCTTGGCGGCTAGCTCCGTCAATTTGCCGTTGCGGATGACTCGCACCAAGGGAGAAGTCATTTTTTTCAACGCTGCTAAAGCTTGTTCTGCACGAGTTTCTTGGACATAGCCAAGTATGCCATTGAGAATTACAATTGCCATAATGGCGATCGTATCTTTAAATGGCACTTCCCCGGCCTTAAATTCTCCAGCTTGCCAAGCTATGAGGTCTAAAAACCCAGAAATCAAAGCTACACCAATCAGCATCAATAACATAATGTTCTTGAACTGATCTAGCAGAATTTCCCAAGAACTGCGACCATCATTTTCTTCTAGTTCATTGTCACCGTACTTTTCTAGCCGCTGTTGCACGTCTTGAGATGTTAAGCCACTGTCTGCGTTACTATCCAGCAGGTCTAAAGCTTTATTAACTTCCCAACTATGGCAAACGTTGGTATTTTCTCCAGAGGGAGACGCTTCGGGAACAGGTAGAGAATTAGCAGACATTGTGTATGTCACTGAAATGGTTATAGAATTCGATCATAATTTAGGGATGACTGTTTAAGCATCAACTAAAGTTAAACTCAGAATTTTCGCCAACCTGTGTAACTTGAATGTAGATGTGATTCAGTGAAATTTACTAATTTTTCTGGCTAGCAGACTATGTATCTTTACGCCAAAAAAAGTAGTAATAAACACATTTTACTTATTGTGAGTAGCTTTAAAATGCACCATTTGGGTGATCCAGGATATGCCAAAATTAATTCTGGGCGTGCTAAACCGTTGAATAAATATGCTTAATATGAGTTTTGCACTTCCTAGTTTGATTGCTAGCCAAATGTTTGGTCAAAGAACGATTAGACCGTTAACAGCAGCCACTCTTTGTGGCATTGCTTTCATCAAAGATACACTGCTTGCGATTGATAGTATTAAAGGGCATTTACTGGAAATTGACCCTCACTCTGACAATAGCAAAATCCGAAATCCCCACCAAATCAGGGAATTTACCGATGTTGCCGGTCTAGCAGTGTGGTCAGATTCTCTATGGGTAACGCGTGAAAACAGTGTTTATCTGTCCAAAATCTCGTCTTTGGGTTTAGAACATTTTGTCACTTTGCCTTATCCGGCTGATGGGGTTGCTGTTTGGGAATCAACAGTTTATGTTAGCTGCCAAAAGCTGGGCAGTATTCTGATTTTTGACCGCGATACGCGCAAAGAAATTACCAGGTTTTATGCACCAGGGGTAGGGGTAGAAAATTTGGCAGTCAGCTTTGATACTCTTTGGGTTTGCGATCGCACAGAGCAAACAGTCTATGCTATGGACAGAGCCACGGGAGAACTGAAATTTAGCGTCTTAACGCCATTTGAATATCCCACAGGTATAGCCTTACATACCAATGAAGAGACAGGCAAAGAAACGCTGTTTGTCGCTTACGCCTCAGATGAGCCTTATATTCGGGATAACCCCAATGCCGATAGTCATGAATTAACATACCGCGATCGCACATTTATCCACCCTCTACATTACCATCACGAAGCAGATAAACAATACGCCCTATCTAACGGTTATCTCATCGAAATGTCCTATGCTGAGGAAATTGCGCCCTTAGAAGAGGTTTATTTGCCGGATGTAGAATGGCGCATCGCCCTACCCTCAGAAACAGAACGCCAAAAATTGAAACACGTTGAACCCATTGGTATCCCTTTTACAGAAGAATTGATAGATGGGCAACGTGTAGCAGTATTTAAATTTGATGCCCTCACACCCGGCGAAAGGCATATATTTGGCTGGAAAGCACTGTTAGAAGTTCGCGGAATAAAATATCGCATCACCCCAAAAGATGTAGAAAACGCTCCCGAACTATCAGCAGAATATCAAAGTCGCTACCTAGTAGATGACGATGATTTGGCAATGGATACTGAAATTGTGCGCCGTGCAGCCAGTGAAGCCATTGGTACAGAAACCAATCTGCTGCGGAAAATGTACAATATCCGCAACTACGTTTACGATGAATTATCCTATGGCATCAAACCCCACATTGATACCCCAGATTTGGTCTTAGAACGGGGCGTTGGTTCCTGTGGTGAGTACGTAGGCGTTTTACTAGCTTTATGCCGTTTAAATGGCATTCCCTGCCGCACAGTCGGTAGATATAAATGCCCACCCCATAGCGAACACCAAGGAGTTCCCTTGCAACCAGACTTTAACCATGTTTGGTTAGAGTTTTACATACCCGGTTTTGGTTGGTTACCAATGGAATCTAATCCTGATGATGTAGGTAACTATGGCCCCTACCCTACACGCTTTTTTATGGGTTTATCCTGGTATCACATTGAAATTGGCAAAGGTATCACCTTTGAAAGCTTAAGCAGTCAAGGTACAAGGTTGACGAAAGAAGATATTCCCCTCGGCGACTTGGCAATTAATCACATTCGCTTTACAATTCTTAAAGAATTACCGCCATTTAGTGATTAGTGATTGGTCATTGGTCATTGGTCATTGGTCATTGGTCATTGGTCATTGGTCATTGGTCATTGGTCATTGGTCATTGGTCATTGGTCATTGGTCATCTCTGACAGAAAATGTAGAGCAAGTCCTAAGTTGACAATTTCATAGACAAAACTATACTTATATTGACAAAAATCAATATATATTTTAGGAAAAAATCAACTACTTGATATATAATACGGTGATATCAAGTATTGAATTGAGACTATTGCCGACGCGAAAACCAAGCAATGATGGTGGTAGTCTTTTTCAGAAACTTAATTGGAACACAATCGCGTCTGGCTAAGGCGTGAAAGTCTACTGAGGGATAACTGCTCCCATGCTCCCGTTGAAGTAGAAAGTAAAGTCTAGTTTTGTCTACGTTTTATATAGCAGGCGTTGCTGACAGAAAATCTAGAGACGTTGCATACAACGTCTCTACAAGGGTTTTGCTGATTGTATGCTGGACACAATTTAGCAGCCCCAATGATTTATCTGGCTTTGAGTTCTGCACCTGCTAACACCATCACCACATCGAATTCCCGTGTCCCCTGACTGTGATGTAACGACAATTTTTGTAGCTGGTGGATCAATTTTTACTTCTCGTTTTGTACCTTCAGGTAAAACAGTCAGAAAATAGGTCTTGATAGGTTGCCCAAGTTCTTGAATTTCGCTGCTATTCTCATTCACATATGAGGAAGAAGTATCAGCCTTGATTGGTAAAACAAAACTGAGAATCATGAATAAACTGGCGAGTATTACAAGTTTTAACTTCTTATACATATTAAAATTCTGCTATAGGAATCCGATTTGATTATTGAAAAAATCTACGTATATGTAGTATATGTAGGGTGTGTTATGGCTTTAGCCTAACGCACCTTCTTCTGTGGTCTTGGTGCGTTCCACTTCGTGAGAACACACCCTACTTGTGTTTCATAAATCAAATATTAGTCCTATATTAAGTTTCCAAAATTTAATTCTAAGTATATGTAGGGTGTGTTATGGCTTTAGCCTAACGCACCTTCTTCTGTGGTCTTGGTGCGTTCCACTTTGTGAGAACACACCCTACTTGTGTTTTATAAATCAAATATTAGTCCTATATTAAGTTTCCAAAATTTAATTCATATTTATTATTTTAGCTGTTGAAATGTGCTACTAATATTTCGGATCAGTTTTTAAGTTTGGTAGTGGGTGTGAATAAGAGGGATTTTCAGAAAAATCACAAATTGAGTTAAAAGGACAAAAGCGGCAGTGTTTACCTGGATTAGGAGGAAATATTTTACTGAAATTACTGGTTTTTTCGTGATATTTTTGTAAATCGTATTGATGCTTATTGGCAATATTTGCTAAATCTAACTTTAAAGATTCTAATTCCCGATTGTTGATGCTAATTAAATCAGATTTTTTACACATCTCCAAATTATAAAATGATGCTACCGCTTGTAGTTCAGGATAAAGGTAACGCGCCGCTAGTAAATAAACTAATGCCTGTCTTTGGTCAAAGGCAGATTTACCAGTTTTAAAATCTAAAATATGCAAAGTGCGGTCAGATTCCCGAAAAATACAATCCATAGCTGCATATAAGCGGAAATGAACATCTTCCTGTTCTACAAAAATGGGTTTGGGAAAGCCTTCATCTCCCCGTGTTAACTGGACAATGTGTTTATTTAACAGTAAGGGGGCATCATGATATTTTTGCAGAATTTGCCGCACGCGCTGTTGTACTTGCTGAGTTGAGTGGCTTAATTTTAGTAGCTGGGCAACTTGATCTACACCGTCTGATTGGTTTAACAGATGTCGATTATGATGGAATTCATACACGCCTTTTTGGGCGAGGATACCAATCCTCTGGGGTGCAGTGGCCTTACCTAAGAGCGCTTTAACTTGTGGTTCATGTTGACGCGCTTTAATAAACCCCCTTCTCATCTGGCAATGCCAACGTTCTTGTCCTGTTGCTGGGGCGACTAAAGACCAAAGGTGATAACTGGCAAAAGGTCGATTAGTTAATGACATTGCTCAATATCAGTGAGAAAAAATACAATGGGGGAGACTTGCGGCTACGCACGCTTTAGGGGAAGCTTCCTATAGTATTCAAGATATCCGGAAGAAAGGGGTAACAATGAGCGCTAGTAGCAATTCCAGCAAAATCAAATTTGGTACTGACGGTTGGAGAGGAATTATAGCCGATGATTTTACTTTTCCTAATGTGCGGAAAGTAACAAGGGCGATCGCAAGTTACCTGGAAACAGCCTACTCAAAAGATAGACCAGTTCTGATTGCCTACGATACTAGGTTTTTGGCTGACCAGTTCGCTCAAACAGCAGCTGAAGTCTTGGCAGACTTGGGTTGGACTGTGAAAATTACTGATCGGGATTGCCCTACACCAGTAATTGCCTACAACGCCCGGTTGTTAAATTCCGCAGGGGCTTTGATGTTTACCGCCAGCCATAATCCAGCCCCTTACTGTGGAATTAAATATATCCCTGATTATGCAGGGCCTGCCACTCCAGAGATTACTGATACCATTGTCGGGAACATTGAAGGTGCATCGGATGCGCTACCTGGAAGTGTTCCGGCTGGGGCAATTTCTCTGTTTAACCCCAAACCAGAATATCTCAAGTTTATCTACACCTTACTGGATGTAGAACGCATCAAAGGTGCGAATTTAAAGGTGAAGTATGATGCCCTTTATTCTACTTCTCGCGGTTATTTAGATGAAGTTTTGCAACACTGCGGGTGTCAGTTAGAAAGTTTTAACACGACTCGTGATGTGCTATTTGGCGGCGGAATGCCCGAACCCAAGGGTGAACAACTAATTGGGTTAGTGGAGGCTGTACGTGCCGATAAAGCTGATTTAGGACTGGCTACAGATGGCGATGCCGATCGCTTTGGTATCGTTGATGAATTAGGCAATTTTCTCACGCCCAATACTGTGCTGTTATTACTAGCACGTCATTTAATTAAAAACAAAGGTGAAAGGGGCGCGATAGTCCGCACTGTGGCGACAACTCACCTGCTGGATAATTTCGCAGCTAAACACGGTTTGCAAATTTATGAAACAGCAGTTGGTTTTAAATACATCGGTGAGAAAATGCGGGAAACTACTGTATTGATTGGTGGTGAAGAATCTGGCGGTTTAAGTGTAATTGGGCATATTCCTGAAAAAGACGGGATTTTAGCTGATATGCTCGTGGCAGAAGCGATCGCCTATGAAGGTAAACCCCTGAGTCAATTGGTCAAAGAAGCGATCGCCGAAGCTGATGGTCCCCTTTATAATAATCGTCTTGACTTGCACTTGACAGAAGCACACAAAACTGCTGTTATCGACTCCTTTACTAAAAATCCCCCTGGGGAGGTAGCTGGGATTAAAGTCAAAGAAGTTGGACGCAAAGACGGTATTAAGCTGTATTTAGAAGAAGGTAGCTGGATTTTGTTGCGTCCTTCTGGTACAGAACCCCTGGTACGCGTTTACATGGAAACCAATTCGGCTGAGAAACTCGCCAAGGTTGCTCAAGAAATGCAAAGTGCGATCGCTAAACTAGAAGCAGTCGCAGTTTAAGAAAACCTCACCCCCAACCCCTCTCCTTACTAAGGAGAGGGGAGTATGAAGAATTATTATTATGAAAATTTTGATTCCTATTTTAATATCTTTAATTGTGGCTATTTGGGTAGTGGCGATCGCCATTATCTCAGTTCAGAATGCCACTCCTGTATCTTTAAAATTCTTAACATTTCAAACGATTCAAATCCCAGTGGGTTTAGTCCTGGCTTTTAGCGCTGGTGTGGGTTTAATTGCTATGGCTTTACTCCAACCTCTGTGGGGTCTTGTTGGTTCTGGTTCGGGTAACTCTCGATTGGATGACGATGCTGAGTTTTTTGTTGATGATGAGGATTTTTAGGGGATTTTTCGCCCAGAGGCGCACCAGGCGCAAAGAAAGAAAGAGCTATTGAAAAACTAGACGCGCTTTCGGATGTAATATTCAGTAATTACGCAATAATTGCCAAAAATCTTGATTTATCCTTCGCCTAGCGTGCGCGAAGCCCATACCGCCTTCGCGTAGCGTATGCCCCCAGGGCTTTAGCCGCCCGCGCGCAGCGATGCCCGCAAGGGCTGTAGAACGCCAAGAAAATGTAGAGTGTGCGTAAGTCCTAATATTATCTTAGTTTGATATTTGCTCAACATATTTAGGTTGGGGAATAGCTATAAATACTCATTTAAATTCATCTTTAACTTAAATAGTTTGGTTAAATCATCTCTTTAGTCAACAGGCTTTAACAGACAAAAGCTCAAATTTTTAAGTTATTGAATATCGGGTATATTTGGGTTTTTAACTTATTGAGGATTTCTATAGAACTCCTATTTGATTTTTGTTGGCGTAGCCTGCGCTATGCGCTTACAATCTCGGTATAACACAAAAAGGTTTTTCCCTACTCCCCACTCCCCCGGTTACTGAGCGCAGTCGAACGGTTACTGAGCGCAGTCGAAGTAACTCCCCACTCCCTACCTACGCTGTGTGTCTGATTTATGAATTAATATTCATGAATCTCTCATAATTAATTTACTGTGTCATGATAAATAGCATTAATCATATTTTAAGTAACCTCGTATAACGATTATAGGCAGGAATTTACACCTATGAAAGCACCATTACCCGATGACGAAGCAGCAAGAGTTGAAGCTCTTTTAGAGTATAAAATTCTTGATACCCAACCTGAAGAGTCTTTTGATGAACTGACTCGGTTAGCTTCGTATATTTGCGGTACTCCCATCGCCTTGGTTAGTTTAGTTGATACCAACCGCCAATGGTTTAAATCTAAAGTGGGTTTAGAAGCGCCAGAAACCCCACGTGATCTAGCATTTTGCGCTCATGCGATTTTACAAAAAGATGTTTTTATTGTTCCTGATACCACAACTGATAAACGGTTTGCTGATAACCCACTAGTAACATCAGACCCGAATATCCGATTTTATGCGGGTGTCCCTCTGACTAATGCTGAAGGATACAGTTTGGGAACCCTTTGTGTAATTGATCGAGTACCGCGAAATCTCACATCTGAACAAGTAGAGGCTTTACGAATTTTAGGTAATCAAGTCATTAAGCAACTGGAACTGCGACGCAATTTAGCCAGTTTGGTACTCGTAAATCAGCAGCGTCAACAATCAAAAAAAGCCCGGTTCCAATTCTTCAAAAAGATTGCTGGCGGGTTTGGGTTAGCATCAGCAATTCTCCTCCTTATTGGTTTGGTTTCCTATCAGAATACAAAAACTTATATAGACATTATTAATCAACAGCAAAAAACCTTAGAAAAAATTAATCTTCAAGAACAATTACTTTCATTGCTAATAAATGCTGAAACTGGGCAGCGTGGTTATATTATCACGGGTGATCAGTCTTATTTAGAACCTTATAAATTGGCAGTTAATCAGATTGACGGAACAATTCAAACACTAAAAAACTTAACAGCAAATCAACTTAATCAACAAACTCAGTTTACCACCCTAGAAAGTTTGATAGCAACCAGGCTAACAGTAATTAACCAGACTATCGAGTTAAGGCAAAACCAGGGATTTGAGGCGAGTTTGCAGGTAATCAAAACTAATCAAGGGAAAAATCTCATGGATGATATCCGCGAGATCATCTATGAAATGGAGCAAGAAGAACAAATACAACTTCAGCAACAGTCTTTAGCCGCAAGCACCAGCAGATTTAAAAGTATTGTGACAGTGGCGATCGCCATTATTCTGTGTTTGATGATTCTGGCTTTTATCTACTATCTGATTTATCGCGAAGTCACTGAGCGAACCAGGACTGAGGAAGTATTAAAACAAGAGCGCAATTTTATTTCAGCTATCGTAGATACAGCCAGTGTTTTAGTAGTAGTTATGGATTTACAAGGGCGAATTGTTCGTTTTAATAAAGCTTGTGAGCAAACCACAGGTTACACATTTGATGAGGTGAGAGATAGACCTTTTTGGAAATTGTTTTTAATTCCAGAAGACGTGGAACCAATCAAAGCTGCTTTTAAGCAGATAGCTCGTGGTGACAAAATTAAAAATTACGAACATTACTGGTTAACGAAGCATGGTAATCGCCGATTAATTGCATGGTCTAATACCATCCTGAATGACGAACAAGGAAAGGTTGAATATATTATTGCTAGTGGTATTGATATTACTGCTCGCAAACGAGCCGAAAAGGATTTGGCGGCTCAATATGCTACTACCAAGGCTTTAGCAGCATCTGAAACTATTGGTGAAGCTACACAAGGCATCTTATCAGGTATCTGCCAGAGTTTGGGTTGGGATTGGGGGGAAATTTGGATGCTAGATCAGCAAACAAATGGTCTGCGCTGTCTCGACATTTGGTATGAAGTATCCTCTGAACTACAAGACTTTGAAATCATCACCAGACAAACTATTTTTGCGCCAGCAGTGGGATTACCTGGGCGTGTCTGGGCTAGTGGCCAACCTATATGGCTCAGTGATGTAGGTGATGACGTGAATTTTCTGAGAATGGAAGTTGCGGCTCAAGTGGGATTGCACGCAGCTTTTGGTTTTCCCATCCGTAGTGGTAACATCACTGTAGGTGTCATGACTTTCTTCAGCAAGACAATTCAGCAACAAGATGCAGATTTGCTGAAAATCATGATGTCTATAGGTAGTCAGGTCGGTCAGTTTATCAAACGGAAGCAAACAGAAGAAAAATTAAATCAGCAAAACTTGCGATCGCAATTATTAGCCGATGTCACTTTAAAAATTCGCGAGTCTTTACAAATCGATGAGATTCTGCAAACTAGCGTTACAGAAGTGCAAAAACTATTACAAGCAGACCGGGTAGTCATCTCGCAATTGCAAGCCAATCATTCTTTAACAGTGCTGAAAGAAGCTGTAATTCCTGATTTACCTGTAGTGATGGGTCAAAATATTATTGAACCTTGTTTCACTGATAATTATTTCCAGAAATACTATCAAGGTCAAATAGGCATTATTCATGATATAGAAAAATCTGATATTGAGACTTGTTATAAAGAATTGCTGTCACATTTTCAGGTCAAAGCTAATCTTGTTATTCCTATTTTCTTGCAAAATAAACTTTGGGGATTGCTCATAGCCCACCAATGTCATCATCCCCGACAATGGAATGATTGGGAAATTGAACTTTTGCGATCGCTTGCTGATCAAGTCGGTATTGCTTTAGCCCAAGCCAAGTTACTAGAAGGCGAAAAACTCCAACGAGAAGAACTAGAAATTGCCCGCCAAGAAGCAGAATTAGCCTCTCAAGCCAAAAGTGCTTTTTTGGCAAATATGAGTCATGAAATTCGCACACCCATGAATGCTGTCTTGGGGATGACTGGCTTATTATTAGAAACTAATTTGAATAGAGAACAGCGTGATTTTGCCGAAACAATTCGGATTAGTGGCGATGCGCTTTTATGCTTAATCAATGAAATTTTGGATTTGTCAAAACTAGAAGCTGGAGAAATGTTTCTAGAAACTTTAGATTTTGACTTATCCACTTGTGTAGAAGAAGTATTAGAATTATTAGCACCCCAAGCCCATAAGCAGGAATTAGAAATTGCCGGATTAATTCATCGCAACGTCCCGGTTCATCTCCAAGGTGATGCTAGTCGGTTGCGACAAATTTTGATGAATCTAGTTGGTAACGCTATCAAGTTCACCAGCACAGGAGAAATTGTCGTCCGAGCCGAACTGCTATCACAAACTCCCAACACAGTCACCATTCATTTTTCCGTCACAGATACAGGTATCGGTATTTCTTCTGAAGACCAAAACAAACTATTTCAGCCATTTACCCAAGTGGATGCTTCCATTACTCGCAAGTATGGTGGTACAGGTTTGGGACTAGCTATTTCTCAGCAGTTGGTGAGCTTAATGGGGGGAACAATTGGGGTGAACAGTCAGCTAGGAAAAGGATCTCAATTTTGGTTTAAGCTAACTTTTACTCAGCAGCTTCAGCCTGTTCACTCTATCCAGGAGAGCGTAATTCTCACCCATCGGCGCTTGTTAGTGGTGGATGATAATGCGACAAACCGTAAAATTATCTATCATCAAGCTACCCATTGGGGAATGCAGGTTGATGAGGCGGCTAGTGCTGTCCAAGCCCTGAATACTTTACAAACTGCGGCGGAAACGGGAATGCGCTATGATTTGGCTTTGATTGATATGCAAATGCCTCAAGTAGATGGTTTAACATTGGGAACACAAATTAAAGCCAACCCTCTAATTGCGGATATTCCCTTAATTATGTTGACCTCTACTAATCAAAGAGAGGAAGTCCAAAAAGCGCTAAATATAGGATTTGTCAGTTATTTGGTCAAACCTGTGAAAGCATCTCGGCTACTCGATACAATCGTGAATATATTGGAAAGCCGACCAAATTCTCCAGAAATTCAGAAACCAACTATTAATAAAACTACTTTGACTAAATCCCAGTTGAAAATTTTGATAGCAGAAGATAATTTAGTGAATCAAAAAGTGGCTCTGAAGCAATTGCAAAATTTAGGTTATGAAGCTGATGTAGCTGCTAATGGCCAAGAAGTTTTACAGCTATTAGACAGAATACCCTATGACTTAATTCTCATGGATTGCCAAATGCCAGTTTTAGATGGTTTAGAAACTACACGCGAAATTCGTCGTCGGATTCATCGCCAACCTGTGGTAATTGCCATGACAGCTAATGCTATGAAAGAAGACCAACAAATCTGTCTAGATGCTGGGATGAATGATTATTTAAGTAAACCAGTTAATAAGGAAAAGTTAGCCAGAGCAATAGAGCATTGGAGCCAGATAATATTGAAGCCAAATGTTGAGATTAAATTAGGAATTGATTGGGAACATTTACATCAACTTTCGGAAAATAACAGCGAATTTGAATTAGAATTATTACAAATATTTGTTGAAGATAGCCAGTTACATTTAGAAGCAACCAAAGCTGCGATCGCATCTCGTAATTTTCAGCAACTGGCGCGAGAAGCACATCACCTTAAAGGTGCAAGCGCTAATGTAGGCGCTATATCTATGCAGCAAGCCGCAGAAAGGCTAGAACAATTGAGTCATGAAGATGACTGTGCTAACACCACCGAATTAGTGTCAGAATTAGAAGGTTTTCTTCAGGAAATTCAAGCGCTTTTAGCTGATTAATATTCTACAATCAGCTAACAATTATCAGTTAACACTCAAGAGACATAATTGAGTTTAAGTCCCCCAGTATACGCCTTGATAACTGATAACTGTTCACTGATAACTGTTCACTGTTCACTGTTCACCGTTCACTGTTCACTCATTTAGCCAAATCTACCACTGACATAATTTCGGGTATCTTCTTGCTGGGGATCATTGAAAAGGGCTTCTGTAGAATTGTATTCAACTAGATAACCACTCCGACCACCTTCTGCAACTTTCACATTGAAAAAGGCTGTGTTATCAGACACCCGTGCTGCTTGTTGCATATTGTGGGTGACGATCACAATCGTATAATCCTCTTTCAGTTGGTGAATTAGTTCTTCCACCCGTAAAGTAGAAACAGGGTCTAAAGCAGAACAAGGTTCATCCATGAGAATGATTTCCGGTTGGACTGCGATCGCTCTCGCAATACACAAGCGTTGTTGTTGTCCCCCAGATAAAGAAGCCCCACTTTGGCGCAGTTTATCTTTAACTTCATCCCACAAAGCAGCTTGTCGTAGACTCCGTTCCACCAATTCATCCAAATTACCTCTATAGCCGTTAATTTTGGCTCCAAAAGTAATATTGTCATAAATTGATTTAGGAAACGGGTTTGGTCTTTGAAATACCATCCCAATTCTGCGGCGCACCTCTACAGGATCAATATTTGGTGCATACAGATTGTCATTGTAAAAATAAACTTTCCCTTCGGCTCGAAACGAATCAACCAGGTCATTCAGACGGTTATAGCATCGCAGCAATGTACTTTTACCGCAGCCAGAAGGGCCAATAAAGGATGTCACCTGATTTTTCGGGATATTCAGCCAAATATTCTGCAAAGCTAAGAACTTGCCGTAGTAAACGTTCAGATTTTCTGTTCGTAAAACGGTTTCCGTGTCATTCACCGTACTAGTTTTAGTAGCCATAATATCGTCTAGTGTAATGTTAATTTTGGCGATCGAGAACCGTACTTGAGGTACAGTTTCACTAAGCTTTTTGACGAGTTGCCCAACGAGCCAGGATACTGGTAATCAAAACCATTAATACCAAGACCAAAGAAGCCGCCCAAGCCAGTGATTGCCAATTGTCAAAAGGCGAAATCGCAAAGTTGTAAACTAAAACAGCCAAGGAGGGAGTAGGTTTGAGTAAGCCACTAGGCCAGAATTGAGAGAATAAAGCCGTAAATAATAAAGGCGCAGTTTCGCCAGAGGCGCGAGCGATCGCTAAACTAGAACCAGTCACAATTGCGGGTAGAGCAGCTGGCAAAACAATTTGTGTTACTGTTTGAAAATTAGTTGCACCTAAACCCAGAGATGCTTGGCGCAAATCTTGCGATACTAACTGTAAAGCTTCATCAGTAGTTTTGACAATAATTGGTAACATCAAAATTGCCAAAGCAAACCCCCCGCCCAGAGCCGAGTATGAGCCTAAATTCAGCCTGACTAAACCCAAAACCACAATCCCGTAAGCAAACACCCCAGCAATAATAGAAGGAACGCCACTCAAAACATTAGTAGCAAATCGTATCACTCTAGCGATTTTACCAGTACTAAACTCTGTTAAATAAATAGCAGCTAAAACACCAAAAGGAATGCTAATTAATGCTGCAATACTTACCATAATTAGAGTTCCTAAAATGGCATTACCAAAACCTCCTCCCTCTCTCAGGGGTGGGGGTGGTAGTTCAGTAAATACACTAAGTTCCAGACTACTAAAGCCCTTAATAATAATGTAAGTTAGTACTGCCACTAAAGGCACCAGCACTAACACCCCACAGATAAATGCTACCACTGTCATCGCTGTATTAAACAGCGTCCGGGGAGATTTAAAAGAGCGGGTCAAACTGCGTTCAGGAAATTTCGATGTCATAATTAAATCCACAACTAGGCTAGATCCGCTTCACTCGCAGAACAATCAACTCTGCCATAATATTCACAAAAAGCGTGATAAAAAACAAAACCAAGCCCGCGTACATTAAAGAAGCAATTTGTAAACCACCAGCTTCCGCAAATTGATTCGCCAGTAGAGAAGCAATTGTATTAGCTGGAGCAAAAATTGAGATATTAATATTGTTGGCATTACCAATCAACATTGTCACCGCCATTGTTTCTCCCATCGCCCGACCAAGTGCCAGCATAATAGCACTGACGATGCCAGAAAAAGCTGCGGGAATAATCACTTTTAAAATTGTTTCCCAACGAGTTGCACCCAATCCCATAGATGCTTGACGCAAACCAGAGGGTATAGAAATTAGTGCATCACGAGATATAGCTGTGATAATTGGCACAATCATAATTGCCAAAATCACTCCCGCCGGAAACATTGATGGACCAGTAGGAGCCGTGCTAAAAAATGGTATCCAGCCAAAGTAAGAATTAATCCATTTCCCCACATCGTTCAAAAGCGGAATTAAAACGAAAATTCCCCATATTCCGTAGACAACACTGGGAATAGCCGCCAGCAGTTCTACCAAGAACACTGTTACCACCCGCACTTGGGTAGGGAGAAAATTTTCACTCAATAACACAGCCGTCCCCACACCAATGGGTACAGCTATCAACAAACCAAGAAAAGAACTGACTATAGTTCCATAAATTTGCGGTAGCACCCCATAATCATCAATAACTGGATTCCAGGCACTGTTGATTAAAAAACCTACACCATACTTTTGAATAGCTGGCCAGGCTTCAATAGTCACCTGTGCCGCAATCCATAATAAAGTCGCTGCGACAGCTAAAGCAAAAAATCGAGTCAGCCAAATAAAGCCCCGGTCTAGCAAATTTCTGAGTTCAGAGCTGCTTTTTATATTTGCTGATTGCAGACTTGAAGAATTTGTAGTCATGACTACCAAATGTAACAATTAAATCACAAAAAAATGTGAGAGTAAACCAGATTAGTAAAATTGTCGCTTCATCAACTAGAGCAAATTTGAGATATGGCGAAATCAGGGTTGCTAGTTGGGAATGTTAATAAAGCGACAGGCTTGTTAATCTGCTGATTAACTTTTGATTCTGGTTACTCCATCTCTGGACTCACTACTGTTGACAATTTATCAGCACTACTTACTAGCGCTAGAACCACTGCCACTTACAGATATTTGATAATCGGGACTGATTTGATCCGCCGCCGCCGCCACTTTTTCTACCACAGCTTGAGGTAAGGGAATATACCCTAATTCCCCAGAGATTTTTTGACCTTCAGTTAAAACGTACTCAATAGTAGCTTCCATTGCCTTGGCTTTTACTGGATCGGCATAATTTTTGTACGCCAGAATCCAACTGAAACTCACAATCGGGTAAGATTCATCTCCTTCAGGATCTGGTACAAAGGCACGCAGATTTTCTGGCAATTGTATTGCTGCTAAAGTTTGAGATGCTGAATTGTCATTGTATTTAACAAATTTGCCAGCCTTATTTTCCAAAGCAGCATAACTGAGGTTCTGTTGTTTGGCGTAGCCGTACTCAATGTAACCCATAGAACCCTGAGTTTGTTTGATTTGGGCAGTTACACCTTCATTACCCTTACCACCCACTCCTACTGGCCAGTCTACAGTTTTACCTTCCCCAACTTTGTCTTTCCACTCTGGACTGATAGCAGCCAAGTGTTTTGTAAACACACCTGTAGTACCACTACCATCAGAACGATGTATCCATGCAATCGGCTGGTCGGGAAGGTTAGCGTCTGGGTTAGCTGCAACCATTCTGGGATCGTTCCAAGTCTTGACTTTACCTAAAATGATATCTACGTAAAGGTCTCTTGGCAGGTTTAGTTCTGTAACACCAGGTAAGTTGTAAGCCAATACAATTCCACCAGCTGTCACTGGGAGCAAAATTACGCCCTTATCTTGTGGTACTTGCTGAATTTCTTCATCCTTCATCGCCACATCACTGGCTCCAAAGTCTACAGTACCTCTAGTAAATTGCTCAACTCCCGCGCCACTACCCACTGACTGATAGTTAACTCGCAGGTTAGGATATTTTTTGTTAAGATCCGCAAACCAACTTTGGAATAAAGGTGCTGGAAAAGACGCGCCCGCACCAGTTAATGCTACATCGCCGCCCAAATCCAATTTCACAGGAGTTGTAGCTGTCGTATCTGTAGCAGTACCACCGGGAGTTTCTGAGACTTGCTCTGTGCCACAAGCCCCTAAGCCGAATGTCAGTGCTAACACTGAAGCTGTAGCCGCTAGGCGACTCTTTTTGATTATATGTAGACGTGATAGCATTGCTGTCAAACTTTGGTAAATTTCCAGATGAGCGATACCAGGATACCCCTAAGAGATAGATATTAAGGTAAACAAAAGGTTAACAAAGTCAAAAACTTCACTTTTTTGGTTTTGTTAAATTGAAACTTGATTTCGTGGATCAAATTTATACATATTTTATGTCCCCACTAGCTCGGCGTTAACTGACAACTGAAAACTCATAACCCAAAGCCCATTAGTGGTAAGCTTTGGTGCAAGGTCTAAATCCCCCACCATACCCCTTCATAAATGATAACTGCTATATAAAACCTAGACAAAACTAGACTTTACTTTCTACTTCAACGGGAGCATGGGAGCAGTTATCCCTCAGTAGACTTTCACGCCTTAGCCAGACGCGATTGTGTTCCAATTAAGTTTCTGAAAAAGACTACCACCATCATTGCTTGGTTTTCGCGTCGGCAATAGTCTCAATTCAATACTTGATATCACCGTATTATATATCAAGTAGTTGATTTTTTCCTAAAATATATATTGATTTTTGTCAATATAAGTATAGTTTTGTCTATGAAATTGTCAACTTAGGACTTGCTCTTCACTGTTCACTGTTGCAGCAGTTTTCGGTTAATTAGACCACAGTGTAAAGAGGTTGTATGCAACGTTTCTACAGGGTTTTAACTTCTGTTGTGTGTTTCATTTATAGCTGGGGAGTGGGGTGTGGGGTGTGGGGAGTAGGGTAAAAACGTTTCGGTGTCTAACTTTTGTGATCAGTTTATGTCCTAACATCCTTGGCGGTTGCTATACCTGAAAATTGCTGTAAGCAACAAAAATATCCCGCCCAGCTGTGGTGCTGTGGCGAGAGAGTTTCAACATTGCTCCATCATCCCAAACAATATTTGAGAGCTTTTGTACTGGAGAATTCTTTAACTACTGACCTTGACTTTGTAATACCCAACCTGATGTTCTTTGCGCCAAGCATGGGGAGGTAAACCGTGATGTTGGCGAAACTGACGGGAGAAATGGGAAACATCTTGATAACCCAATGCTCTGGCTATTTGCTCCACCGTTTGGTGATCATTTTGCAATAAAAACCGCGCTCCTTGCATCCGGCGTTTCACAATCCAACTATTGATAGTCTCTCCTGTCTGCTTTCCGACTTGATTAGTTAAATAAGCAGGTGAATAACCAACTGCTTCAGCTACATCACACAGCGTAATTCCTTCATGATAATGGGCTTCGATAAAGTCAAATACTTTTTTTAATTGGGGAACACAGGGAAATATGGATGGCGGTTGATTGAAAGCTGAAGTTTGATCTGCGGATGATGATTTTTGAGCCTCTTGGAATTTAGTAGCACACCAGTTTTGGAGCATAGCTTGTCTTTGCAACTGGGTAGAGATGGCTCTGAGCAATTCGTCTAGTGTAAAAGGTTTAGTTACATAGTCATCTGCACCTAACTCCATACCTTTGCGAACACATCCCCTAGTGCAGCTACCAGTGATAAAAATAAAGGGAATAATTGCTGTAACCGGATCTTGGCGTAGCATGGTGAGAACACTATAACCATCGATATCAGGCATGGTAATATCGCAAACCACTAAATCAGGTAAATGCTCTTGTGCTTGTTGGATACCAGCAAGACCATTTTCAGCACTTATAGTATCAAAACCTTTCGCCTGAAGACCTTTTACATAAAGATTGCGGGTAACAGTATCATCTTCAATTACCAGAATTTTTTTCGCCGATTCATACTTCATTTTTTAGCACCCTAAATTGTGGCAGAAAACGGACAAGATTAATTTTTAATTTCTCAGATTTATCACTGGGAAAAGACAGATTCTGCTTTAATTAATGGCAGCATGACAGTAAAGGTAGTGCCTACAGCAACCTCACTTTCCACAGAAACTTGACCGCCATGTAAATCTACAAGAGTTTTGATAATCGATAACCCTAGTCCAGTACCGGGTATATTATCAACATTGCTCCCTCGATAAAATGGTTCAAATAAACGTTGTTGATCTTTGTAGGGAATGCCAATTCCCTTGTCTTTTACCTGGAAAATTACCTGACCATTCTCGCAAGCCAGCATGAAATCAACCCTCATGTTAGAGGGAGAATATTTAATAGCATTTTCCAGCAAATTTTTTAAAATAGGCTCTAGTAATTTTGGATCAACACAGGCCATTAGGCAATAAAATTGACTGACAAAATTGATGGGCTTTTGGCTCATGCTCATGTGCATTTGTGCCACTAAAATATCACATAAATTCACTAAATCAAGCGGTTGAGGCTCAAAATTTATTTTGGCTGTTTCTGCTTTCGCAAAGAACAAAGTATCATCCAACATCTGGCTGATTTGTTCGATAGCTTTTTCAATATGATCGAGTAATGGTTGTATTTTCTGCTCTGTGTGTTTATCTACTTGTTGTTTAAGTAAGCTATTGGAGAATGAAACAATATTTAGTGGAGTCCGAAATTGATGACAAACCATAGCCAGAAACCGCGCTCTGAGTTCGCTGAGTTGTTTTGCTTGTTCTAAAGCTTGGTTAAGTTCTGATTCGACATTTTTGTAATCTGTAATATCAATACCTGTAATTAGTTCAACTGGTTTTCCTCCGAAATCCAGCATTCCATCAAGTTTTGCAACCGCGCAAGCTAGCCAGCGTTCTGTACCATCTTTTTTCAGAAGATTCATCTCTTGGTATTCAAAATTCGCTGCTGCGTTTTGGTGGCGTACCTGTCTGTGTTCTCTACTTTTGATGAGTCGGCGAAGATCAAAATCATTTAGCAGTTCTTCTTTTTTGTAGCCAGTCAGTCTTTCTACCGCAGGATTTATGTAACAAAGCCGTGTGTTTTGCAGCAGGAAAATGTTGGCTTCTGTTGTTTCTGCTAAAGTCCGGAATCTAGCTTCATTCAGTCTTAGTGTTGCTTCTGTTTCTTGGGTTTGGGTAATATCCCAAATACTCCATACTCTACCGACAATTTTATCACCCAGATAGTGAGGTTTAGATTGGTGTGCAAATGTCCTACCATCCTTCAACTCCAAAATATAATAACTCTCGAAATCACATTGGCTAGAAATTTCGCAAATGAGCCGAGAAAAGGCTTCTGGATCTTTGAGTTTATTCTGAAAGAAGGCTTTAAATTGAGGGCATTTATGGGATAATATCAGGGATTCGGGAATTTGCCACATATCGATAAACTTCTGATTTAAACTCAGAATATCTCCCTGAAAGTTAACGGCAACAATGCCGACGGCAGTAGATTCGAGGGTAGAATTAAATATGGACAGGGATATTCCCAGTTCTACTTCTTTTGTAGTTAGTTGCGAAACTTCTTGTTGAAAATAGTTTTTGGCGTTCCTTAATTCATCGATCCATGTTTGTACACTCAATTCTATTATGGCATCGCTTTTGTCTCGCACAACAGCACAGCCAAACTTCTGACCTTGATTTTCTACATAGAACATAGCAATTTCTACCAGAAATATCCGCCCTCCCTTAGCGCGATAGCGAGATTTAAAGGTAGAGTAATCTTGTGATTTGATATCTGACCAATTATGTAGAGACCAGTCTATATCTATATCATGTAGCCTGAGAGAAAGTAATTCCTCGCGGGAATACTCAGTCATTTTGCAGGTAGCATCGTTGACGTAAATAAACTGTTGATTTTCTCCTAAACAAAAAGCCGGATCTACAGATTGATTTATCAAGAAATAAGCAAGTTTTAAATCTATTTCTGGCTGTAGTTTCCTTTGAGAATTGGGAAAAAATAACCTATGTTCACTAGAATTCATGAGTCTATTCTCTCTTTGTCATAAGTCAGCACTATAGCCCTAAATAAACATATTTTGAATTTCCTGCTCACAAATTATTAAAGAATTAATTAAAATCATCTATATATTGGATTCTTAAATAACTAGTAATAAAGAAAATAAATTTAGGAAATCACACTTTATTTTGGTTCAATTTTCGGATTTAGCCAATGTTTTTATCGGACTAGAGAAAATTACTGTGGAAAATGCATTTACCCTATTAGTTTAACAACTGGAGTGCTGATAAAAATAATTTGAATTTACGGTGTTAATACATCATTTTAAAATGAGATATTATCTGAATTAAACTCTCATGCTGGAACGCATAAATCACAAAATAGATAATTCAATTTGGTTAAATATGTAACCATTTAAGTTGAATTATTACAAGATAATCGATACCTAAAACGATCTGCATAGCGTTCAAATTATCCATATCATGATCTACCCACAAATTTGAAAACTAATATTTATTATAATCCATAAAATCTCTTATTTGTACAGTCTATAGAGATTAATTTTCCACATATAAATAATAAATCTTTGGGCATAATCTTCAGTTTGTAATTTTTTTTAACCTCTTATGTATTGTTAAAGATTTAACTATATGGTGGGTTCCTAAGTCATCTGCCCTGAGAAATACATCTCATTAGAGAAAAATAACGTAGTACTAGATTATTTGTTTTAAGAAAAACATTTTTTAGATAAAAATATCTAATTATTGCTTATTCATCTATCTCAAGAAATAGAAATAATTAATCCTATATGTCTGAATGAGCGTCATAAAAGTAACTTTCAAGAGGGTTGAGGGAAAATATAAAAAGTGTTTTTCATTTGAATAATTATTTTATTAAGTTAAAATGAGAAATTTTGGCGATTATCACCTCAATAGATGCGAACACAGATGTAGCAGTTCGTGGCTATGGCTAACGCCATGCTCCGCTATTGGTGTATGGTAAACAAATAAACACAGATAATATATAGGATTCCTATTTGATTTTTGAAAAGACACGTAGGGTGTGTTAAAGCGAGGAGAGTACGCCACCAAAGCCTAAATAATGGTGCGTTACGGATTTCATCCTAACGCACCCTACTATACTTAAATTTTTTCATAAATCAAACCGCATTCCTATAGTACCTAAGAGATTAGGAAACGCTATCTTTGTTGCACTTAATAAGCATAAAAAATTAATGTTTACAGTTGGCTAAGATTATACAAGATATTTCATCTGAGTAGTTACTAGGCGGGCATTTTAGCCCTCCGCTACAAGATTTATAAAATTAATGTGTGTAGTTGATTTACTTACAAAGTGCTGGAACAAAAAATTTGACAACCCTAGCAAAAGAATATTGATTGCAAATATGCCTTGATAATCTTCAAACTCACAGTAGATAAATCTGCTGATGTAATTTACTTATAACTGTCACAGCGAAAAAATTGACAACCCTATCCAAAGAAAATTGATTGCAAATATGTTTTGATGAACTCTATGATGATTCCCATAAGCACGTCGTTGACTGTGTACGCTTTACAAAAAAAATGGTAACTGCGCTCACAACCATGCATTAGCAGTATTCAACCGTCTTTACTATTGATCTAATCCGGTCATAACTGTAAAAAACAGAGACGTTTGTATGAGATATTCCCAGCAATGTGAATGTGCGAAGAAAGGAGCCTTTATACAAGTTTCTGGAATTACGTTAAATCTATGAGTCAAAACTATACTGATTCAAATTCTCCTCAAATGACCACTGAGCTATACAAGGAATTACCACCAAACAACTATGTAGAATCTTCGCCAAACGGTTCTCATCAGTTGGAGAAATTAGAGCAAAAAACGGAAATTACACCTTTTTTAGGGAATGAACCCCCCAAGCTCTCGGTTGCTGAGGCGATCGCTCAAATGTTAGAAAGTTTGGGAGTACAATATGCTTTTGGGGTAGCCGGTGGTGCAATGGCTAGCGTTTGGAATGCGCTATCTAATAGCAATATAGAGGTGTTGAACTTTCGCCATGAAGCTGGGGCGGCTTTTGCGGCTTCCGAGGCTTATTTTGCGAGCGATCGCCCTACGGTAGTTTTTACCACAGCCGGGCCAGGGATCACAAACGCCCTCACCGGCTTGTTTGCAGCCCGTGGAGAAGGTGCAAAAGTGATTTTACTCTCAGCTTGCACTTCCGCCCCGCAACGGGGACGCTGGGCGATTCAGGAAACCAGCAGCTACACCCTACCCAGTGGCGGAATTTTTACCCCAGGGGCGCTGTTCAACTATGCAATCACCATTGAATCGGCGGCGCAACTTCCCCAGATTTTCCGCAAAATTGCTTTAGGTTTAGCGCAACCAGGCGGATTTGTCGTCCATTTAAGTATTCCCACTGCGGTGCAGACCAGCTTAGTTGATGATATCTCCCTACCGCAACTAGATGTGCCGAGTTTTCCCATGACTGCTCCATTCGAGGCGATCGCCAAATCTGTAGAATTACTATCTGGGGTCAAATTTGCCATCTGGGTCGGTTTTGGCGCTCGTCACGCAGCCGAGGAAATTCGCCAATTCGCCGAAAAAACCGGAGCCGCAGTCATGTGTTCACCCCGTGGTAAAGGTATCTTTCCCGAAGATCATCCCCAGTTTGTCGGTGTTACAGGTTTGGGCGGTCATGCTTCAGTGTTGAATTACATGGAAGAAGAAACTCCCATACGCACCCTCGTATTAGGAACCCGCTTAGGCGAACCCACATCCTTTTGGAGTAAAGTCATGGTTCCCTCTGGAGGCTTTATTCATGTAGACATTGATCCAGAAGTTCCAGGGGTAGCCTATGCAGACGCACAAACATTCCCAGTTCAGGCTGATATCAAAGCTTATATGCAGGAACTCTTGCAGCAATGGCCAGATATTCCGCCTTGTTCCGCAGATATCAGCCTACCTCATCCAGAATTCCCAGCCATTGCAACCCTTTCAGATGTATATCCAGTGCGACCAGAAGTGTTAATGGCTGCAATTCAGAAAATCATCGTTGAGGGTAGCGATGCAGTGGTTATGGCCGAGTGTGGTAATTCTTTTACTTGGTCAACTCATTTCCTGCGATTTGCTCAAACCAATCGTTACCGAGTCAGCACCGGAGTTGGGGCTATGGGACACACAGTCACAGGGGTATTAGGTGCTGCACAAGCCCGAAATGGTAAAGCTGTAGCGGTTGTGGGCGACGGAGCAATGTTGATGAATAACGAAATCAGTACAGCTGTGAAATACAATATTCCGGCTGTCTGGATTGTCCTCAATGATGCCCGTTACAATATGTGTCATCAAGGCATGAAAATGTTGGGATTAAAAGGTGCAGATGCAGAAATGCCTGAAACCAACTTTGCCATGATTGCTCGTGGTATGGGTGCAGAAGCTATTGGTGTGGTGCGAGAGTCGGATTTAGAAGCTGCATTAGAACAAGCGATCGCCTCAAATGTTCCCTTTCTAGTTGATGTCGTCATTGATGCTGACAAAACCGCACCCTCTGGTGGAAGAAATAAAAGTTTGGCGGCACAAGGAGTCAAATCAAATCAAGTTAACGGTGCAATTAAACCAGCTTCATTTCCATCAGTTTAACCGTCCCAATTTTGGATTTTGGATTTTGGATTTTGGATTAAAGTATTTTTTCAATTTAAATCTAAAACTGGGAATCTAAAATCTAAAATTGTTTAATTGGCATTTAATTACTTGAAATTATCCTAAAAATAATGTTGGAAAACGCAAATGTTGCTATTTGAAACTGTGAGAGAAATGGGTCATGAGCAGGTTATATTCTGTCATGGCAAAAACCCCGATATCAAGGCGATTATTGCTATCCATGATCGAACTCTCGGACCAGCAATGGGAGCGACAAGACTCTTCCCCTACGTTAGTGAAGAAGCTGCTTTAAAAGACGCGCTGCGCCTCAGTCGTGGTATGACCTATAAAGCCGCCTGTGCTAACATTCCGGCTGGTGGAGGAAAAGCAGTAATTATTGCTCATCCTGAACAGAAAACACCTGAACTCTTCAGAGCTTATGGACGTTTTATTGAAGGACTGAATGGACGTTTTATCACAGGACAAGATGTCAATCTAACTCCTGAAGATGTCCGCTCAATCCGTAAAGAAACAAAATATGTCGTTGGGGTATCAGAAAAGTCGGGCGGTCCCGCTCCCGTCACCGCCCTCGGAGTATTTTTAGGCATCAAAGCTGCTGTAGAATCTCATTGGGAAAGCCAAGAACTTAAAGGACTCAAAGTTGCCATTCAAGGCTTGGGAAACGTCGGTAAAAATCTTTGTCATCACTTACATGAACATGGAATGAAACTCTATGTCACCGATGTAGATACAGCCAAAACAGAAGAAGTAAAACAACTATTCGGTGCAACTGTTGTCAGCCCCAAAGAAATTTATGCCCTTGATGTTGATATATTTGCTCCTTGTGCTTTAGGAGGAATGCTCAATAGTGAAACAATACCTCTGCTCAAAGCGGGAATTATTGCCGGCGCGGCTAATAATCAGTTAGGAGATGAGCAAATACATAGTCAAATGCTGACCCAAAAAGGCATTACTTACTGCCCTGATTATGTAATTAATGCTGGAGGTTTGATTAATGTTTACAACGAAATGATTGGCTACAACGAAGAAAAAGCCTTTCAACAAGTCCATAACATTTATGACACCCTTCTCGCCATCTTTGACATTGCTAAACAGCAGAAAATTACCACAAATGATGCATCCAAACAGTTAGCAGAAGACCGGATAATGAATGCTAAAAAAAGCAAGATTCCCGAACTTGCGGCTTAATTACTAAATATTAATTTAAGGAGTGAAAAATGGAAAAAAACTCATTTGCAACATCAACTTATATCGCTACTTCCCCAGAGAGCGCCTTTGAGTATCTTTGCAGTCTAAAAAACTTAGACGATTGGACACTTTTTAGCCGGATGATCGAGCAAATTGACGAAGATACCTGGCTGGGAACAGCATCAGGTTATCATAAAAATCTCTACTATCATGTAAAAAAGCTAGAAAATCCGCTTTTTTATGGCATCGAATGGCACTGTGGATTTGAGTACAATAACTACTTCCAAGTCTATCCTGTTTTATTGTTTCCTCCCAGCTACATTGACCCAGAAACCGATGAAAAAGGTGTGTACTTCCATTGGTTAAGCTTTGTCGATCCCAAACGACAAACCCCCATGATAATGCAGGGAATTCACACCGTACATACATCCGAAACTCGTTCCCTCAAAGCCATATTAGAACGCCAAGCCGGACGTAGTACAGCAGCCAAAGGTCGCCACTTCATCGATACCGATACCATTTATGTTGATGCGCCAATTAACATGGGAGTCAAGTATTTATCAGACTTAAAAAATATGGATGAGTGGGCGCATTTAGTCAGACCATCTGGAGAAATTACTTCCCAGTCAGGTGAATTCAGAGATGAATATGATCAAAAAATCAAAATTTCTCTGAGACTACATAACTTAAGCAAATACAACTTACTCGAACAAGAAAACTTTTATCCAGACTACGGATTTTATCAGCGTTCCGTCGCCCTCCTCATACCCACAGCTTACGCCTTCGCTGATCCTGAAGCATCAGGCTTCATCCTGCATAGAATCACATTTTGGAAAACAGATCAACTTCTCGCCCACGGGAAACTGCAAATAGAAGACTTTGGAGCCGAAAGCATGAACATCAAAAGGATGCTAGAAGCCCAAGCAGGAAACATAAAATCCTTTGACTTAGGAATGAGCTATATCCCAAAAAATCAAAATTCCCTAATTACCAGCCACTAAAAAAAACCTGAAAGCCCTACCGCCAATTTCCACCTCAAACCCATAAACAGAATTCCCAGAGAATTAAACCTCAGCGTACCTCAGCGTTACCTCAGCGCCCCTCTGCGTTTAAAAACATTACGCCATCAATACCTGCAACAGATGAAAATCACGCAACTTACTATTACCCTACTCAGCCTTTATATTACTGCTGTTTCGGGAATAAAAGCAGCAGAAGCCGCATCCTTTACAGTAATTGCCGAAGGTTTAAATAATCCAGGTGGACTCAGCTTTACCCCCGACGGTAAACTATATATAACAGAAGGTGGAACAGGAGGAAATGGCGCTTGCGTTCCACCAGCAAGCGGTGAAGGCGACTCCTTGTGCTATGGTAATACGGGAGTAGTCAGCGTCATTGAAAACGGTGAAATCAAGCCCGTACTCACAGGATTACCTTCCTTAGCATTACCAGATGGCAAAAGAGCTGCTGGTCCCCGTGATATTCAATTTGATGCTACAGGTAAGCCTTATGTGTTGCTGGGGTATGGGACTAATCCTACCTATCGCGCTCTTTTGGGTGAAACTGGACTAGGAACAATCATCGCTCCTGATTTTGATACCAATTCGTGGACGAGTATTGCAGATATATCGAACCATGAACTCGTGAACAATCCTGATGGCGATGACTTGAATAGCAATCCCTTAAAAATTTTAATAGATGATCATCAACTGGTGACGGTTGATTCTGCTGCCAACAGCTTATTAAGTGCTAATACTGTGGGGTCTGATTTGCAAGTAACGGCCATATTTCCCCGACAGACATTAACCAATCCAGTCTTCCCACCTTCCCTTTCCCCATCGAACGAACCCGAACAAGTAGCATCTCAAACCGAAGCACCACCATTAGACTTGACTACGCAATCAGTCCCGTCAGGTGTTGCCAAAGGACCAGACGGAGCCTACTATATAAGTGAATATACAGGTTTTCCGTTTCCAGAAGATGGCGCAAAAATCTATCGAGTTGGTGATAATGGTATTCCCACAATCTATGCAGATGGTTTTACCCAACTTATAGACTTGGAATTTGATCAACATGGCAATTTGTACGCTTTGCAGTATGCCAATGAGTCAGCCTGGAAAGGTAATCTAGATGGTTCTTTGATCAAAATAGCTCCCAATGGCGATCGCACCACGATTCTCAGTGGTAATGGATTAGAATCGCCTGTTGCCTTGACAATTGGTCGAGATGGTGATATATACATTGCCAACCGAGGCGATCGCCCCGGAGAAGGACAAATTATCCGTATTAAAAATATCCAGTCTGTTCCTGAACCTAATTCTGCATTAGGTGTATTAACTCTCGGCGCTTTGGGCGTTGTTCAGTTGCGAAAGAATAGCAGCCTCAAACCCCTTCAAAAATAAAGCCTGAGCGCTCAGATAAAAAGTTTTCAATTAATACCAGTGTTTACCCTAAATACCACTAGGGCAAGAGATTCCTTGTCATAAAAATTTCTACAAATTACCAACTATCAATTTCTAAAACTATGAAACTCAAGTCATTGACTCTGACTTTTTTGACTCTTTGTATTGCCACTGTAGCTACTACCAAAGCAGCATCAGCCGCCACTCTATCAGTAATCGCCGATGGTCTGAATAATCCCCGAAATTTTGACTTTGCTCCTGATGGTAGTATTTATTTAACAGAGAGTGGTTCCGGGGGCGATGGCAAAGACGGAAGTTGTGTACCATCACCTAGCGCCCAATATATACCTTTATGTTCTGGTGATACTGCTTCCCTGCTCAAAATTACTCCAGACGGGAAAACAGAAACCGTCATCCCGAATCTCCCATCTTTAGCATTAACCCCTTCTGGGGAACAAGCGGCAGGTCCTGCGGACTTTAAATTTGATTCCCAAGGCAACGCGTATCTTTTATACGGCTATGCTGGGAATCCCAACACACGAGAAGATCCATTAAACGCCCCCTTACTCGGACAATTATATCAAGTAGACTTAGAAACTAATTCACTCACAAGTCTTGCCGATTTTGCAGACTATGAACTCCAAAATAATCCTGATGGCAGTGATGTGATTAGCAACCCTTATGCCATGGCAATTCAGGATGATACAGCTTACGTTGTTGATGGGGGCGGAAATACAATATATTCTGTGGGACTTGATGGCAGTGGTATTAAGAACGTAGCCAAATTCCCAGAGAAACTCATATCAGCAGATCAACTAGAATTCCCAACTCTTCCAGAGGGGATAGTAGATCCAACCGGAGGGGCGGAATTACCCCCAGGTTTTACAAGTGCATCCAATGGTCTTCCAGTATCAAACCAATCTGTACCCACAGGGATTGCGATCGCACCTGATGGGAGTTTAACAGTCAGCGAATTTACTTATTTTCCCTATCCAGAAGGTGAAGCCCGCATCCATAAAGTTAACCCTGATGATTTATCAATAGAAACCCTTGCTGATGGTTTCACACAACTGACAGGCGTGGCATACGACCCTGAAGGCAATTTGTATGCATTGCAACACCTTGATCAGTCAGAATGGAAAGCCATTGAACAGGGCGGTAATATCATCGGTGATGTTGGTGGTTCTGTGATCAAAATAGCTCCTAATGGCGATCGCACAACCATCTGGAGTGGAGATGGACTAGAGCTAGCTTCAGGCTTAACGTTTGGTCCAGATGGCAATTTATATACCTCAAATAATTCCAGACTCTCAGGAACAGGACAACTGATCAAAATTGATCTGAGCGCCCAGAAAGTTCCCGAACCCACCACTGTACTAGGTCTCATCGCCGCAGCAGCATTCAGCACAACTTCTCTAGCAAAGCGCAAACTTAGTCATTAGTCATTGGTCATTGGTCATTGGTCATTGGTCATTGGTCATTGGTCATTAGTCATTGGTCATTAGTCATTGGTCATTGGTCATTAGTCATTAGTCATTGGTCATTAGTCATTGGTCATTGGTCATTAGTCATTAGTCATTGGGAAGTTACCCTCTTCTCCCCCCTGCACCCTGCACCCTGCACCCTGCCCCCCTGCACCCTGCACCCCTGCCTCTTCCCCCCCACACACCCCAAAGTCCCCAGGAGCTTATTTTAGATGACATTAGTTAAACAATTCTCAATCGCACTTGCTAGCGCTGGATTGATGACATTAGCAGCAGTCAGTACAGCCGAAGCCTTAAGTTTAAAATACGAAACGAGCATTGGTAGACCAGCCACCTTTACCGATGGTGATTATCCAGGTGTTCCCGGAGTAATAACTGTTCCCCAAGGCATAGGAGTACAAGACTCTACTGGGAACATCTTCGTCAGTAATGGTCGAGGTATTGACCGTGTTGATGTCTTCGATAGCGAAGGCAACTATATTAAAGGCATTGGTAGCACAGGTTCAGGGTCTGGAGAGTTCGACGAACCAGCCGACCTTAGATTTAACCCCATCACCGGAGATATGCACGTAGGTGATGTTTTCAACAGCCGAATTAACGTATTCGATGCCGAGGGTAACTATAAAACATCCTATGCTTCCTTTAGTGGACCAGTAGAAGATAGATTCTTCTTTGGCCCTGGAGGAATGGACTTTGATGCAGCTGGTAACTTATATGTGAGTGACTTTAGCGCTGACATTATCAAAGTATATAATCCAGAAGGCGAACAAATTAGAACTATTGGCAGTCCTGGCAGTGAACCCGGTCAATTTTTGGGGCCAGGAGGTTTAATTATCTCCGACACAACTGGCAGAATTTATATTAACGACCAGTACAACGGACGCATTCAGGTTCTTGACCCAAATGGTGAGTTTCTCTTTGAGTTTGGCTCTACTGGCTCAGAACCCGGACAATTTATAGAGCCAATCGGCATTGATGTGGACGAATACGAGAATATTTATGTCGCAGATTCTCAAAATAGCCGCGTTCAAGTATTCGATAAAGACGGTAATTTCTTAACTACCTTTGGTGAACCAACCCGTGATTCATCTGGTGAAGTTGTACCACCACCCACACCTATTGCTTTAGGCGGAACAACTCCTTATGGCGACCCCATCGACCTCGAACCAGGTAAATTTAACTGGACTGCTGGCTTACACTACAACGATGGCAAAGTCTATGTCGGCGATTTCTTCCAAGGTCGTATTCAAGTCTTATCAGTAGAACGAGCTGCTAAAGTACCTGAACCTGCTTCAATCTTAGGTCTGGGACTATTCGGTATTGGGGCTAGTGTTGTGCAGTTGCGGAAAAATAGGCAGAAAAAAAGATTCCTCAGTTTAGAGAAATAACTGGAAATCACTTCTGTTTAATTCCCAAGAATCATCTTTCCCTGATTTGAAAGGACGGGGCTTGCTCCCCCAGCTTCTTCGGTCAGGGCAAGAATAAAATTTATTCAAATTGTAATTATGTCTGCTGTAGTTTATTTGAAGCAAACCAGTATTACTAGCTTATTACGTCACTGGGTTTCATTAGCAGTTACTCCAGAAGCTCTGACCTGGCTAGATAACAAAAGAGAGCAGATTAAAGGCGGTGAGCTTGGGCGCGAGTTTTTTACGGCGTTCAGTGCCGTATCCCGTTATACAGGCAAACAGCAGCTAAAGCTTAACGCAAAAGATTTAAAAGCCGCCGCAGTTATGCAAGTCGGTTGGTGTCCCGGTCATTGGAGCGTAGATCAAGCCGCGCGCACATTATTAGTATTGGCTCTCCCGCAAGATGATCGAGAAAAATATTTACACGCCCTAGAGCAAGTATTTACAACTGCTGACGGAGGAGAATTAGTAGCTCTGTATCAAGCTTTACCTTTGCTACCTTATCCAGAACAATTGCAAAAACGGGCGGCTGAGGGAGTTCGCAGTAATATGATTGCAGTTTTTGATGCGATCGCCTTACAAAATCCCTACCCAGCCCAGTATTTTAACACTCCGGCATGGAATCAAATGGTGCTGAAAGCCTTATTTATCGGCAGGCCTCTACATTTAATTCAGGGTCTGGATCTTCGTGCTAACCGCGACCTCGCAAAAATGTTAATTAACTACGCCCACGAACGCCAAAGCGCTAACCGTCCAGTCCCCGCCGAACTTTGGCAATTAGTCAATAATTCGTAATTGAGGAACAGAGTCACTAATTTACTCAAATTTATCAGTATTAACACTAAGGAAATTAGGAAATTATGTTTATTGACCCTCACATTCACATGAGTTCGCGCACAACCGACGATTATCAAAGAATGCGCGAATCAGGTATAGTCGCAGTCATTGAACCAGCATTCTGGTTAGGACAACCCCGGACAAACATTGGTTCATTCCAGGACTATTTCAGCAGCTTAGTTGGTTGGGAGAGATTCCGGGCGGCTCAGTTTGGCATCAAGCATTACTGCACAATGGGGTTAAACTCCAAAGAAGCCAATAACGAAGCCCTAGCAGAACAAGTCATGGAACTATTGCCCCTGTATGCTTGTAAAGAAGGTGTAGTGGCGATCGGTGAAATTGGCTACGATGACATGACCCCAGCCGAAGATAAATACTTTCGCCTCCAGCTAGAACTAGCCAAAGAACTAGATATGTTGGTGATGATTCATACACCCCACCGCGACAAAAAAGCTGGTACAAGTCGCAGCATGGATGTTTGTCTTGAACATGGTTTAGAACCATCGCGGGTAATTGTAGACCATAACAATGAAGAAACCGTTGAAGAAGTCTTAGAACGGGGCTTTTGGGCAGCATTCACAATTTACCCCCACACAAAAATGGGGAATGCCCGCATGGTAGAAATTGTCCGTCATTATGGGTGCGATCGCATCATCGTAGACAGTAGTGCAGATTGGGGAGTCAGTGATCCTCTAGCAGTACCCAAGACCGCCCAATTGATGCTAGAAAGGGGAATTTCCGCCGCCGATGTCAGAGCAGTCTGTTATCAAAATGCCCTTACAGCTTACAGCCAAAGTGGACAAATCAAAGAATCCCATTGGCTAAACCCCCAACCCATAGACCAAAGACAGATGTTCAATGATAACTCCGTACTACGCGGACAAGAACCACTAATAGAAACCAGCCGTGAATACGCACTAATAGAGTAAAAAAGCATCAGAGTACGCCCAACTTCCTTCCTTCTTCCTTTGCGACTTTGCGTACTTTGTGGTTCGTTCCTCTTAAATAAAAAATGATGTTGCTGATTTTAAATATGGATTTGTATCACGCAGAGGCGCAGAGGCGCAGAGAATGAGAGTTTGAGATAAACGGATATTGAACCTCACTCTATTCGGGTTTTAACCCACTCCCCACTCCCCAGCTATATAAAAATGAACACCGCAATATTAAAACCCCATCGCCTGTGGGCATATTTACAATTAATGCGCCCAGCCAACATTGTCACCGCCTGGGCAGATATCCTAGCAGGCTTTGCAGCTTCCGAGTATATTGTCATCACCAATCAAGCTACCGCCTGGGAGATGAATCTTATCCCCCTAGCATGGTTGCTACTCGCCACCACCGGCTTATATGGCGGAGGTATCGTATTTAATGATGTATTTGATACAGAACTAGACACTCAAGAACGACCAGAACGGCCTATTCCCAGTGGTAGGGCATCTCGTAGGGGAGCAACCTTACTAGGAAGTTGGCTTTTGAGTATAGGTATAGTAGCAGCTTCTCAAGTCTCTTGGTTGAGCGCCATTCTAGCCCTTGGCATCGCTGTAGCCGCCTTATTTTATGATGCTTTCGGGAAACATCATCCCATTTTTGGCCCTGTCAATATGGGGATTTGTCGTGGAGGTAACTTATTATTAGGCGTGAGTGTCTTACCAACAATGGTAGGAGAATATTGGTTTTTAGCCTTGATTCCCATAGTTTACATTGCGGCTATCACTCTCCTGAGTCGAGGTGAAGTACATGGAGCCAAGCTGAGTACTGGGGTAGTAGCACTATCACTGATTGTCATAGTCATCTCAGGACTTTTAGGGCTGGGACTGTTCACAAACTATCAACTCTTAACAGCATCACCATTTCTGATATTTTTCACAATTCAAGTTTTGCTACCGTTTATCAAAGCTTTACGCGAACCAACCCCAGAAAAGATCCGCTTCGCAGTTAAGGCTGGTATACTATCACTAATAATTTTAGATACGACTATTGCTGGGGGTTTTGCGGGTTTGTCATCTGGGTTAGTAGTGTTGAGCCTGCTGCCGATTTCTCTGAAACTGGCACACGTCTTTGCAGTGACTTAAATCTGAATACTCAGAATCCTGATTCCTGTATAATAATTATCTCAACAAAGCCGACCTGATTAGAGTGACTCCCAAACATTAACATCTTATGTACATTTTGATTTATTCTTACAACTATTATCCAGAGCCAATTGGCATTGCGCCTTTAATGACTGAATTAGCCGAAGGGCTGGTAGAGCAAGGTCATAAAGTACGGGTAATTACAGGAATGCCCAATTATCCCCAGCGCCAAATTTACGATGGATATCAAGGTAAATGGTACTTAACCGAACAAAAAAACGGTGTCACGATTCAGCGAAGTTACCTACGAATTAAGTCCAAACCTAACCTTCTTGATCGGTTATTGCTAGAGTTGAGCTTTGTCTTCACGAGTTTGCCACAAGCCCTGAAAGGGCCGCAACCAGACGTGATTCTGTTAACAGTTCCACCGCTACTGGTTTCTTTACCAGCCGCCTTACTCGGTTGGCTATACAATTGCCCAGTAGTCCTGAATGTCCAAGATATTCTTCCAGAAGCTGCTATACGCATCGGGCTGCTGAAAAACAAGTGGATGATCCGAGTGCTAACATTCCTAGAAAAATTTGCCTATCGGAATGCACACACTATTAGCGTCATTAGTGAAGGGTTTAGAGAGAATTTAGTTAATAAGGGAGTCCCTACTCAAAAAATAGTTTGCATTCCCAATTGGGTAAACATAAATTTCATCCGCCCTTTAGCAAAGAAAAATAACTCTTGGAGAACAGAACATCAACTAGGTGGTAAATTTATCGTACTTTATTCAGGCAACATTGCCCTGACACAAGGACTAGAAACAGTAGTAGAAACAGCAGTTCGCTTGCGTCATATTCAAGAAATTGTCTTTGTGATTGTCGGCGAATCTAAAGCATTACAAAGATTGCAGAAACATTGTCACAGTTGTGGTGCAGATAATGTATTATTACTACCCTTGCAACCCAGAGAAAAACTCCCGCAAATGTTGGCAGCAGCTAATGTAGGGTTAATTGTGCAGAAGCGCAACGTGATTTCATTTAATATGCCTTCAAAAATACCATTGCTATTGGCCAGTGGTAGACCCATAGTCGGTTCAGTCCCCAAAACTGGCACTGCGGCTCAAGCAATTCAACTCAGTGGTGGTGGTATAGTGGTAGATCCAGAATCACCTGATGCTTTGGCAGATGCAGTGCAAAAATTATATGAAAATCCGACACTAGCAGCGCAGCTAGGTGAAAAAGGGAGAAACTTTGCCGTAGACAACTATTCCTTTGAACAAGCCCTGCAAGGCTACGAAGACCTATTTTGTCATGTAACATCACAAAGAGAATCAACTTTAAAAGTCATCCCCAAATTGAGTTCTAAAAAATCACTTTTGGGAAATTGATATCAAAACCAGATGATTACTCACCATCAAACTTTTATTAGTAGGTTGGGTTAAACGAAATGATCCCAGATAAGCTTCAAAAAAGCAACCAAATACTCAAGCCTGAGTCTACATTAGTAAATCATCCCCAAAGCCAAAACATTACCATTATCGGTGGACTTGGCCGGATGGGAAAATTATTTAGAGAGCAACTTTCATCTGTCGGTAACAATGTTAGTGTTCTCGAACATGAGGATTGGATGTATGCAGATAAACTACTAAGTCAGGCAGAATTAGTCTTAGTTAGTGTTCCCATTGAACGGACTGTTGAGGTTATTAAGCGTGCATCTCAATACCTGTCCCCAAATACAGCATTGTGCGATATTACGAGTATCAAAACCCAGTCTACTCAAGCAATGCTGGAACACCATTCAGGCCCCGTAATGGGACTACATCCTATGTTTGGTCCTAATATTAAATCGTTCTTGGGACAAAAAGTAGTAGTATGTCCAGGTAGAAACGATGATTCATTTCAATGGTTATTAAACTTAATTAAAAATCAGGGTGGAGAACTTATAACTTGCACTCCTGAAGAACATGACCAAATGATGGTAATTGTTCAAGCAACGCAGCATTTTTCTAGATTTAGTCTTGGTGTTTTCTTAACAGAAGCTGAAATCGACATAGAACGTAGTTTATCTATGTCAACACCTAGCTATCGTCAAGAAATTGAAATTCTCCAGCGTTTGTTTGCCCAAAACCCGAATTTATGTGTTGATATCATCCTCGCTACAGAAGAGCGATGTCAAGCAATTAACTCTTTAGCTAATACCTACAGCCGCTTGGCAATGCTGGTGGCAAAAAAAGACCGCGCTGCATTAATTCAAGAATTTGAAAATGCTCAAGAATTTCTGGGGGCAAAAAATAACTATTTGGTTGAGTCTTTAAATGGTTTTCCTGAAAAAGAGAATTAAAGAGATTTTAGTCCACAGATAAACACAGATAAACACCGATAATTTATTTATGCTGTAAACATGAGATTCACTGCATAAAAATTTCGGCATGGCTGAATTGGGGTATGAAGCTTCAAATCTCAATCTTCTCAACTCTTACTCTGGTGCGCCTGGTGCGCCTGGTGCGTGCCAAAACTAATATCTTCAATTAGCAAAACCTAATTCTAATTAACCAAATTTATGCTGATTGACATCTTTCATGATACTGTTTGTCCCTGGTGTCGAATCGGAAAAAAGCATCTTTTTGATGCACTGGCACAATGGGAAGAAGAAGCGGTAAATATTCGCTGGCATCCTTTTTTACTAGATAATACTATTCCTTCAGAGGGATATGAATTTCGTAGCTTCATGCAAAAAAGAAAAGGAATTAGTTCAGCACAACTTCAGCAAATATTTGATTATACGCGACAAGCAGGTGAGGTGGCTGGAGTGCAGCTAAATTTTGACAAAATCCGTTTGGCTGTTAATACTCAACTTGCTCACAAACTGATTGCACTCGCACCTGTAAAAATCAGAAACGACATCGTAGAAGCAATTTATCAAGCTTACTTTGAAAATGGGTTGAATATCGGTGATATTGAAGTCCTAGTTGCTATTGGGAAAAATCACCAAATGGATGAAAACAACTTGCGACTAAAATTGACTGCTAATCATGCTGTTGACGCAGTTATGGCTGAATCCACATTTGCTCGGTTAAATGGCATTCATAGCGTGCCGTTTTTCATCTTCAATAACCAAGTCAGAGTAGATGGTTCTCAGTCAGTTAATGTATTTCTGGAAGCTCTAAATCGGGCTAAATTTATAGAAGTCTTAACAAAACAATGGTAATACATTTTCCCCAAAAAACCGTATCTGATCGGCAATCAATAAATCAAAGTGTCTCAGTTAGCTTCAACTATGAAGTTTACTTCACCAAAAATTTATTTGATTTAAGAAATCCCACCTTAGCCCAAGTAATTACAGCCGATGGAGAAACAAAACCAAAGAAAATAGTCGCAGTTGTAGATGCAGGATTATTACAATTTCAACCCACATTAATTCAGCAATTAGAAACCTACAGCAAATTTTATGCAGAAACATTAAATCTCGCTGTGGAACCGATAATAGTTCCCGGTGGCGAAGTTGCAAAAAATGATCACGGGTTAGTAGAGCAAATTCATCAAATAGTTAATACAGCAGGTTTATGTCGCCACTCCTACTTGTTGGCTATTGGCGGTGGTGCTGTATTGGATTTAGTAGGATATGCAGCCGCTACTGCTCATCGAGGAATTCGCTTAATTCGGATTCCCACAACAGTATTAGCACAAAATGATTCCGGTGTGGGGGTAAAAAACGGCATTAATGCCTTTGGTAAAAAGAATTTTCTCGGCACTTTTGCGCCACCTTATGCAGTGATTAATGACTCTGCTTTCTTAACAACTTTAGATGAGCGTGACTGGCGTTCTGGAATTGCAGAAGCGCTGAAGGTAGCACTGATTAAAGATGCTGATTTCTTTGATTTTATCCACACCCAAAGCAGCGCACTCGTTCATCGAGAAATGGAGAGTATGCAACAGCTAATATATCGTTGCGCTCAATTACACTTAGAACATATTGCTAAGAGTGGTGATGCTTTTGAAATGGGTTCATCTCGTCCCCTAGATTTTGGACATTGGGCGGCTCATAAATTAGAGCATTTAACTAATTATAGTTTACGTCATGGGGAAGCTGTCGCCATTGGTATTGCTTTGGATAGCACTTATTCCTATCTTCTAGGAATGCTGTGTTTGTCAGATTTGCAAAAAATATTAAATACACTTAATGCACTGGGTTTTACTTTGTATGTACCAGAATTAGCCGAACAATTATCACACCCAGAACATCCTGATTGTTTATTTCGTGGTTTGACTGAGTTTCGGGAACATTTGGGTGGAAAGTTGACTTTAACACTGCTGCAAGGTATTGGCAAGGGTGTTGAAGTTCATGAGGTTGATTTGTCTTTATATAAACAAGCAATTTTGCAGTTACAGGTGTTTTTTAAAAGTCAATAATCAAACGCAGATGAACGCAGATAAACGCTGATAAAGATTAGATGTGTGTTATGTTTTTTGTGCTGATTTTTACTCAATTTTCTGGATAAGTAAATGAAGTTAGGTAGTAATAATAATTTTGATTTAACCTATTGTACTAATATTCATTCGGGGGAAGAATGGGATCAGGTTTTTGCTAATTTAAAGCAGTATATTCCACTTCTAAAAGCTAGAGTTGCACCGGGTAAATCCTTTGGTATTGGGTTACGTTTAGCAGCAGTTGCAGCTAGGGAATTGCTGGAAAGAGAAGCTTTAAATGAGTTTCAGTCGTGGTTAACTGAGGAAGGTTTATATGTGTTTACTTTGAATGGTTTTCCCTATGGTAAATTTCATCAAGAAGTAGTGAAAGACCAAGTTTATGCACCAAATTGGACTCAGCCGGAACGGTTGCAATATACGTTACAACTTACAGAGATTTTGGCAGCATTATTACCCAATCATACAGAGGGGAGTATTTCTACACTGCCTTTATCTTACAAGCCTTGGTATGAAGGAAATCAACTTGTTCAAGCATCAGTAATGGATAGTGCTAGTCTCCAGATAGCGGAAGTAGTCGCGCAAATGGTAGATATCCGTAATCAGCAAGGAAAACTGCTGCATCTAGATTTAGAACCAGAACCAGATGGATTAATTGAAAATGCAGATGAAGTTATTAATTATTTTCAGAAGCATTTATTACCTATTGGTAGCACTTATTTGGTAAAGAATTTAGGAATTTCACAAACACTTGCGGAAAATTATTTATTAGATCATGTGCGGATTTGTTACGATACCTGCCATTTTGCAATTGAGTATGAAAATCCCATTGCAGTTTTCCAGAAATTTAAAGCTGCGGGTATTCAGATTGGTAAAATTCAGATTAGTGCAGCTTTACAGGTCAAATTATCAGAAGATAGCGAACAACGTCGCCTAATAGAACAAAGATTAAGTCCTTTCGCTGAATCAACATATTTACATCAAGTAATTGCGCGTCAAAAAAATAACAGACTAATTCACTATCCCGACTTAGAAAACGCTTTACCACACCTAAAAAATACCAACGCTTGCGAGTGGCGAATTCATTTCCACGTACCCATTTTCATCCGGGATTATCATCTATTGCAGTCTACTCAAGACGACATTACCACCGTACTAGAATTACTGCGAGATAACCAGACCTGCACCCATTTAGAAATTGAAACCTACACCTGGGAAGTCCTCCCCCAACCAATAAAACTAAACCTACTCGCATCAATTGAGCGCGAGTACCAATGGGTACAAACCAAACTATTAACCAAACAATTCGTATCTCCCTAATTTGTAATTACAGGGCGGGCATCTTTGCCCTCCCCCACAAGATATCTATTATTAAGATGTGTACTTCATTTACTGGTAAACTCCTGTATTTCTGCTCTCTTGGCGACTTGGCGGTATGCGCTACGCGCACGCTCCGCGAACGTAAAATCTTATGAAAAAAACTGTAATTCTGAACATAGTAGGATTAACACCCAACCTAATAGGTGAGCATACCCCCTTCCTTTCCCATTGGTCAAAACAAGGAAAAATAACACCCATAGACCCCGTATTACCCGCAGTTACCTGTACAGCACAAGCCACCTACCTCACAGGAAAACTACCTAAAGATCATGGAATAGTTGGTAATGGTTGGTACTTCCGAGACGAGTGTGAAGTTAAATTTTGGAGACAATCCAACAAACTCATACAAGGGCCCAAAATTTGGGAAATAGCCAAAGAAATAGATCCTAGCTTTACCTGCGCCAACTTATTTTGGTGGTATAATATGTACTCCTCAGTAGATTATGCCATCACTCCCCGACCGATGTATCCAGCCGATGGGAGAAAAATCCCGGATATATATACGCAACCGGGAGAATTGCGTTTATCAGTGCAAAAACACTTAGGTCAGTTTCCTCTTTTCAACTTCTGGGGACCTAACACATCAATTCGGGCTACCCAATGGATTGCAGAATCAGCCAAGTGGATGGAAAAAGACTGTAACCCCACGCTGACACTGGTTTATCTCCCACATCTTGACTACTGCTTACAAAAATATGGTGCTGATGTCAACAAAATAGCAGAGGATTTACAAGAAATTGATGCAGTTTGTGGCGATTTGATTCAATACTATGAAAATCGTGGCGTTCAAGTTATCGTGTTGTCAGAATATGGGATTACATCAGTCACAAAACCCATCCATTTAAATCGGATGCTGCGAGAAAATGGTTTGCTGAGTGTGCGCGAAGAACTGGGAAGAGAAATTTTAGATGCTGGTGCGAGTAAAGCCTTTGCAGTTGTTGATCATCAAATTGCTCATGTTTATGTTAATGATCCATTTTATATTTCCAAAGTGCGATCGCTTCTAGAAGAAACCCCAGGAATTGCTTATGTATTAGATGAAACTAACAAGTCAGATGCACATCTGAATCATTCTAGATCGGGAGAATTGGTAGCACTAGCTCAACCAGATACGTGGTTTACTTATTATTACTGGCTAGATGACCACCGCGCCCCTGATTTTGCCAGAACAGTAGATATTCATCGTAAACCAGGTTACGACCCTGTAGAACTGTTTCTCGACCCGCAAATTAAATTTCCTAAGTTGAAAATTGCTGGAAAACTGTTAAAGAAACAACTTGGTTTTCGCTACTTGATGGATGTGATTCCTTTAGATGCTAACTTAGTACGTGGATCTCACGGTTGTATTCCACCTTCTCCCAATGAAGGACCTTTATTGATTACTCAACAAACTGACTTGCTTGACTCTTCATCAATAAAAGCCATTGATGTTTGCCAATTAATCCTCAGACACCTCACTGAAAATAGCGACAATTAATTGAAGAACCCCACCCCTAACCCCTCCGGTGCAAGCGAGGAGAGGAATTTGAAGCAACCCAACAAAATCTGGATTGTTGGCGTTGGGTTTCGTTCCTCAACCCAACCTACGCATCTACGCATCTTTTGACTTTTGCTATAACCCCTCCCCGCTTGCGAGGAGGGGAATTTGATGCTCATCACTTCAGTTAAATAATATAAGAACAAATAAATTGATAGTCCTATATAAAAAATCTTCATGCAACAAATGCTTAATATTCATTAACCTTAATGAAGAACTAGAAAAAAGTTAATTAGAAGAACACGAAATCAATGCCTTGTTTAGATTCAGGTAAGTATAAAGACAATAAATAAATTGTCATAATTGCTCCTGATTGCCAATTAACCTATTATCATGAATGGCTTGTGACTAATAACCATTCCAAAGAAATTACCCATGAATTTTGATTCCCAGTCCTACACAACTCTTGGTGGTGTGCTTGTCTCTCGCTCCGTTACAGAAGTGAAGATGGACACTGCGCTCGAAGAGATTCTCTTCTACATCAATTCTCAGCGTGGAGGCTTGCTGGCTAGCAGCTATGAATATCCAGGAAGATATAAAAGATGGGCAATCGGATTTGTTAATCCACCACTAGAATTGACAACAAGAGAAAACGCTTTTACCCTGACAGCATTGAATGAACGAGGACAAATACTTTTACCATTTCTTTTAGAACGCCTTTGTCAATCAAAAGAACTTCAAAACATCAAACAAACAAATAAATATATCTCTGGATTTATTCAATCCTCCAACCAATTGTTTGTTGAAGAAGAGCGTAGTAAACAACCTTCAGCATTTACAGTTGTCCGGGAAATTCTCCATACTTTCTCTAGTCAAGAAGATGAGCATTTAGGATTGTATGGAGCATTTGGTTATGACTTGGTTTTCCAATTTGAGCCAGTTCCCCAAACCCTAGAACGTCCCACAAATCAGCGAGATTTATTACTTTATCTTCCTGATGAATTGATAGTTGTTGATTATTATCTCCAACAGGCATTTCGACTGCAATATGAGTTTGACACAGCCCACGGGATCACTAATAATCTACCTCGTAACGGTGAATCTATTGATTATCGAGGTAAACGCCTGACCCCAACTCAAATTTCTGATCATCATCAGGGCGAATATGCGAAACAAGTTGAATTAGCGCTCGATTATTTCCGCCGGGGCGACTTATTTGAAGTGGTTCCCGGTCAAAACTTTTTTGAATCCTGTGAAGCGCCTCCCAGTAAACTTTTCAACACTTTAAAACAAATTAATCCTAGTCCTTATGGATTCATTTTTAATTTAGGTGGAGAATACATAATTGGTGCATCTCCAGAGATGTTTGTGCGGGTTGAAGGTAGACGCATAGAAACTTGTCCGATTAGTGGTACTATTACCCGTGGACAAGATGCCCTTGATGATGCTGATCAAATTCGTCAGTTACTCAACTCTCACAAAGATGAAGCTGAGTTGACAATGTGTACAGATGTAGATCGTAATGATAAATCTCGAATTTGTGAACCTGGATCTGTACAAGTTATTGGTCGTCGTCAAATTGAATTATATAGCCATTTGATTCACACTGTAGATCATGTTGAAGGCATACTCAGACCTGAATTTGATGCTTTGGATGCCTTTTTAACTCACACCTGGGCGGTTACAGTTACAGGCGCACCCAAAAGAGCCGCAATTCAATTTATTGAACAGCATGAACGTAGCGCTCGACGTTGGTATGGTGGCGCAGTTGGTTACTTGAATTTCAATGGAAATTTAAATACTGGGTTAATTCTGCGGACAATTCGATTACAAGATTCGATTGCAGAAGTGCGTGTTGGTGCTACTGTTCTTTATGATTCAATTCCACAAGCAGAAGAACAAGAAACAATTACTAAAGCTGCGGCTTTATTTGAAACGATTCGACGGGCTAGACAAACTGATGAAAAAGCCGAGGAATGCAGTTACATAAATTTGAGTAAATGTATTCCTAATGTTGAAGCTGGGAAACGCATTCTATTAATTGACCATGAAGATTCATTTGTTCACACATTAGCTAATTATATTCGCCAAACTGGTGCTAGTGTGACTACATTACGTCACGGCTTTGCAGAATCGCTATTGGATACAGAACGCCCTGATTTAGTTGTTTTGTCTCCTGGGCCTGGTAGACCAAATGATTTTCGAGTTTCCGAGACTGTCGCCGCCTGTATTGAGCGCCAAATCCCGATTTTCGGAGTTTGTTTGGGACTTCAAGGTATTGTGGAAGCTTTTGGCGGTAAATTAGGAGTTCTCAACTATCCCCAACATGGTAAATCTTCGCGAATTTTTGTGACTGATACAAGTTCTGTGAAATTCAAAGATTTACCGAAATCTTTTGCTGTGGGTAGATATCATTCTTTGTTTGCTTTACAGGAACATTTACCAGAAGAACTGAAGGTAACGGCGATTTCTGATGACAATATTATTATGGGTATTGAGCATCGAACTCTTCCTATTGCTGCGGTTCAGTTTCATCCAGAATCAATCATGACTCTTTCGGGCGAGGTGGGTTTGGCAATTATTAAAAACGTCATGCTTGCTTTCACTGAAAAGACCATAGTCATTAGTCATTAGTCATTAGTCATTGGTCATTGGTCATTAGTCATTAGTCATTGGTCATTGGTCATTGGTTGTTAGTTATCTCCCGATTTAGGAAGTTATGAATATTTCAGTTGTCACTAGTAGTAACATTCTTGAAGAAATTGTTTTGCATAAAAGGCTAGATGTTGCACAAATGCAGCAACAATTACCTTTAACTGCTTTGCAAGAAGGGTTAAATACTGCGCCGACTGTGCGAGATTTCTTGCGTGCTTTACAAGAAAGTCCCTGTCAACCGTGTTTAATTGCTGAGGTTAAAAAGGCTTCACCTAGTCGGGGGATAATTCGGGCTGATTTTGACCCGGTGGCGATCGCACAAGCCTATGAGCGAGGCGGTGCAGCCTGTCTATCCATCCTTACTGATAAAAAGTTCTTTCAAGGCAGTTTTGACAATCTCCGGGCTGTGCGGGCTGCTGTAGCCTTACCTTTGCTGTGCAAGGAGTTCATCATTGACCCCTACCAAATTTACTTAGCACGGACAGCAGGTGCAGATGCTGTGTTATTAATTGCGGCTATCCTCTCAGATACTGAACTCCAAAACTTTTTGTCACTGATTCACGATTTGGGGATGAATACATTAGTCGAAGTTCATTCTTTGACGGAATTGGATCGGGTGCTAAAGCTAGAAAACTTGCGTTTGCTAGGAATTAACAATCGTAATTTGGAGGATTTTACGGTCGATTTACAAACAACTCACCAACTTTTAAGAAAACGCCAGCAACAATTACAAAGCTTGAATATAACTGTCGTCAGTGAATCGGGATTGTATGCACCTGCTGATTTATCTTTTGTGGCTGAAGTTGGGGCGCGTGCAGTTTTAGTGGGGGAATCTTTAGTTAAACAAACCAATGTAGAAGAAGCTGTGCGTCGTATCTTGAGTTTTGCATGATCTAACCACTAATAGACAATAACTAATTACCCATTTTGAGGTGAATGATTACAAATGGTTACTATTTCTCATTGTTTTCAATCTTTACGCGATCGCCAACAATGTGCTTTGATTCCCTTTATCACAGCCGGCGATCCTGATTTAACAACCACTGCTGAGGCTTTACGTATTTTAGATCGTAATGGTGCTGATTTCATTGAGTTGGGTGTTCCCTACTCTGACCCTTTAGCAGATGGCCCTGTGATTCAAGCCGCCGCAACTCGTGCTTTGCAAACAGGAATTAAATTAGAGCAAGTGCTGGAAATGTTGCGCGATGTCAGTCCTAAGCTGAAAGCACCGTTAATTTTATTTACTTATTACAATCCGATTTTGCACCGGGGTATTCAGGCGTTTTTAGCGGAAATTGTAGCTGCTGGGGTGCGAGGTTTGGTAGTACCAGATTTACCTTTGGAAGAAGCGGGGAAATTAATCCAAGCTGCGGCGGCTTTTGGGGTTGAGGTAATTCTGCTAGTAGCTCCTACAAGTTCTCAGGATAGGATAAAGGCGATCGCACGTCAATCTCAGGGTTTCATCTACCTTGTTAGTGTAACTGGAGTTACGGGAATGCGCTCTCAAATGCAAAGCCGCGTACAGCATTTACTCACAGATATGCGAAACATCACCGATAAACCCATAGGCGTAGGCTTTGGTATTTCCACACCAGAACAAGCACAACAAATCAGAGAATGGGGAGCAGATGCCGTAATTGTCGGTAGTGCCTTTGTCAAAAAGTTAGCAGAAGGTAGCCCCACCCAAGGACTGCAAGCCGTAGAAAAACTTTGTCGTGAACTCAAAGCCGCAATTAGCCCCATATCTCTGCAAACAGTTGCTTCTGCTTAAAAATTATGGCGTTGCTAATTCAGAATATGAATTTGTTGGGCTACGCCCCGCTACGCTAACACGCAAAGGCGCATTCGGCGTTCGCGCAGCGTCCCGAAGGGAAGCCGTTCCCGAAGGGTAGGCGCAAAGGTAGAAAGAAAAAGAAAGGTAGATTTTATCTTCTCTTCTCTCTGTGTCCTCTGCGCCTCTGCGGTTCAATAATCAATTAAAAGACTTGTCACCAATGGTAAACATACAAAAAATCAAAACTGCAACAGTAAGACCTGATGCTTTAGGCAGATTTGGCAAATTCGGCGGTAAATACGTTCCCGAAACCCTAATGCCGGCATTGAGTGAATTAGAAACAGCATTTCACCAATATCGCCATGATATAGGCTTCCAAGCAGAACTGCAAAACTTACTCCGCGATTATGTCGGAAGACCCAGCCCCTTATATTTTGCCGAACGCCTGACCACACACTACGCTAGACCCGATGGCACAGGGGTGCAAATTTACTTAAAGCGAGAGGATTTAAATCATACAGGCGCACACAAAATTAATAACGCCTTAGCTCAGGGGTTGCTAGCCAAACGCATGGGAAAACAGCGCATCATAGCCGAAACAGGCGCAGGTCAACATGGAGTAGCCACAGCTACGGTGTGTGCGCGATTTGGTTTAGAGTGTGTGATTTACATGGGCATCCACGACATGGAACGCCAAGCCCTGAACGTGTTTCGGATGAAGCTCATGGGTGCAGAAGTGCGTCCTGTAGCAGCAGGAACTGGAACCCTCAAAGATGCCACATCAGAAGCTATTCGGGATTGGGTGACAAATGTGGAAACCACCCATTACATTCTCGGTTCGGTTGCGGGTCCTCATCCTTACCCGATGATGGTGCGTGATTTCCACGCGGTCATTGGTAAAGAAACTCGCCGTCAGTGTCAGGAAAAATGGGGAGGATTACCGGATATTCTCCTGGCTTGTGTGGGTGGCGGTTCTAATGCAATGGGATTATTTGATGAATTTGTGGATGAACCGAGTGTACGTCTGATTGGAGTTGAAGCAGCCGGTGAGGGTGTAAATACTGATAAGCACGCAGCAACTTTAACACGAGGAAAAGTGGGAGTTCTGCACGGGGCGATGAGTTATTTACTCCAAGATAATGATGGTCAAGTCGTGGAAGCACATTCTATTAGTGCAGGACTAGATTATCCCGGTGTTGGTCCTGAACATAGTTATTTAAAGGATCTGGGTCGGGCTGAATATTACAGCGTTACAGACCAACAAGCTTTAGATGCTTTTCAAAGACTTTCTCAATTAGAAGGGATTATACCAGCTTTGGAAACGTCTCATGCGATCGCCTATTTAGAAACCCTCTGTCCTCAACTCGATGGTAGTCCCCGCCTGATAATTAATTGCTCTGGTAGAGGTGACAAAGATGTGCAAACCGTCGCCAAATTCCTGAGTTAAAAATCTGCCAAATTTTCTTGTGGGATGGGCATCTTGCCCGTCTGTTAATCGTTCCCTGTTCCCGCAAATCGAAATGACAACCATAACTCAAACTCAACCGGGACAAAGCATCCCCACTCCTGACTCCTACAATTGGCCTGCATTATTGCAACAGTTACTTGATAGACAATCCTTAACTGTTACCCAAGCGGCTTATTTAATGCAAGGTTGGCTGATTGATGCTATTCCTCCTGTACTATCGGGAGCAATTTTAGCAGCCATTCAAGCCAAAGGTATCACCGCAGATGAGCTAGTTGGTATGGCTAGCGTCTTACAATCTCAATCTTCTTCCCCCACTCCCCACTCCCTACTCCCCACTCCCCTCATTGACACCTGTGGAACTGGGGGAGATGGAGCTTCAACTTTTAATATCTCCACTGCTGTGGCTTTTGTAGCCGCCGCCGCCGGGGTAAAAGTTGCTAAACATGGTAATCGTTCCGCATCTAGTAAAACTGGTTCTGCTGATGTCTTGGAAGCTTTGGGTATAAATCTCAACGCGAGTTCCGAGAAAGTACAGGCGGCTGTGGGTGAAGTTGGCATCACCTTTTTGTTTGCCCCTGGTTGGCATCCAGCACTCAAAGCCGTTGCTTCTTTACGCAAAACTTTGAAAGTGCGGAGTATTTTTAACCTGCTGGGACCCTTAGTTAATCCCATGAGACCAACGGGGCAAATTATTGGTGTTAACGACCCACATTTATTAGAAGCGATCGCACAAAGTTTATCACAATTGGGATGTCGGCAAGCGATCGCACTTCACGGGCGAGAAAGATTAGATGAAGCTGGATTAGCAGATTTAACAGACTTAGCCGTACTCCAAGACCAAAAAGTACGTCATCTCATACTCAATCCTCAAGAACTGGGTTTGGGTTTTGCACCCACCGCCGCCTTAAGAGGTGGAAATGTCCAAGAAAATGCCGAAATTTTGCAAGCAGTTCTTCAAGGTAAAGGCACTAAACCCCAACAAGATGTAGTGGCTTTGAATACAGCCTTAGCACTCCAAGTTGGTCAAGCCGTTGATAGAGAAACCGATATTTTAACAGGTTGCTTTAAAAGCCTTGTACTGGCTCAAGAAATTCTGCAAAGCGGCGCAGCATGGACAAAACTAAAACAACTTGCCGAATTTTTGCAATAAAAACTGTTTGGGGAGTGGGGAGTGGGGAGAAGAGGAACGGGGGCAGGGGGCAGGGGGCAGGGGAGAAGAGGAACGGCTGTTAAGTAACCGGAAGTTTTAAAGTAATTTCTCACTCCCCCTTGCTCCGGTGCTCCGGTGCGCCCCTGCTTCTTCTGGGGAGTGGGTAAGATGCAAAAACTCTTTCAAATCCTTATTCCTTTTATTCCTTGTCACAAGGGGAGACGCTACGCGAATGCAGTTCGTTATTCCATCTTCCGCGCTTTTGTCAATTTAACTATAGGAAATCAAAATGATTGTAGTACTCAAAAATGGTACACCTGGTAGCGAAATCACACAAATTTGTCAAGAGTTAAAACAAGGTTGGGGAGTCACAGTAGAAACAAGCATCGGCAAGCAGAAAACTATTTTAGGAATTATTGGTGATACATCGATCATCGATACATTGCAAGTCCAGGAATTAAACCCTTGGATTGAACAAGTATTACGAGTGCAGCGACCTTTTAAGCGGGTTAGCCGGGAATTTCGGCATGGAGAAGCCAGCGAGGTGATTGTCTCCACCCCTAACGGTTGTGTTGCTTTCGGAGAGCATCATCCCATCGTGGTGGTAGCGGGGCCATGTTCGGTGGAGAATGAAGCCATGATTGTAGAAACGGCAAGGCGTGTGAAGACAGCAGGAGCCAAATTCTTGCGTGGAGGAGCCTACAAACCCCGGACTTCACCTTATGCCTTTCAGGGGTATGGTGAAAGTGCATTAGATTTGTTAGCCGCAGCCCGTGACGCTACAGGCTTGGGCATTATTACAGAGTTAATGGATGCAGCCGATTTACCCGCCGTGTCTAATGTAGCTGATATCATCCAGATCGGAGCGCGAAATATGCACAATTTCTCGTTGCTGAAAAAAGTCGGCGCTCAAGATAAACCAGTGTTACTCAAGCGGGGGATGTCTGCCACAATTGATGAGTGGTTGATGGCGGCAGAATATATTTTGGCATCGGGAAATTCTAATGTGATTCTTTGTGAGCGAGGAATTAGAACCTTTGATGCTAAATATGCTCGTAATACTTTAGATTTATCGGTACTTCCAGTATTGCGATCGCTCACCCATTTACCAATTATGATTGACCCTAGTCATGGTACTGGTAATTCTGATTATGTTCCAGCAATGGCTTTAGCGGCGATCGCAGCTGGAACAGATGCCTTAATGATTGAAGTTCACCCCAATCCAGCCAGAGCTTTATCTGACGGCCCTCAATCCCTCACCCCTGAGAAATTTGATCGCTTAGTACAAGAAATGTCTGTTCTCGGCAAAGTAGTTAATCGCTGGTCTATGCCTGCATTAGTAACTTCCGTTTAATTGCCTTCACATCCTCTCCCGCCACACCGCCAGGTTAGCGGGAGTCTTTTCAATACTTTTCGGTTAAAAAGTGTAGAGATGTTCCATGCAACTTCTCTAAAAGGGTTTTCGGCTCACGAATTTGCTTAACCGAGTAGTATTAGGAGTCTTCTTGCTTCATTAGATAAAACTAGCGGTGCAACGAGAAAGTTTAGACTTGACTTTCTCTTTTTTTATCAGGACTTACGCACAAGTCAAGTCATGAGAGTTGGAAAAGTTTTTTGGGTAAGTCCTTTTGATCTCAAACCTCCAAGAAACTCCCCCGGAAAACGCTTCGGTTCAGTGGCGAAACTTCTCATACAAATAACCCCAACTTCAGCTAAAAAGTTGGGGTAGTTCACAAAAATTTAAACAATAATCACTAACGGCCGCCACCCATGCCGCCGCCACCCATGCCGCCGAAACTCATGCCGCCCATGCCGCCATCGGAAGAGTCATCGCCACCGAAGTTAGGCATACCGCTACCAGAGGAGTCACCGCTACCGCCACCAAAGCCGCCCATGCCGCCGAAGCCGCCACCCATGCCGCCGCCGCCGAAGCCGCCACCACCAGAGGAATTATCGCCACCCATACCACCGGAGCTAGGCATACCGCCAGTTAAGGAGTCACCGCCACTTAAGTCTTCGCTACCTGTAGAGGAAGGATCAAGGTTAATACTAGCCCAGGGGTTGACACCACCAGTCAACGGGCTAGCTTCAGCCGTCGGGTCGCCAAAGCCAGAAAAGGGATCAGTACCTGGAACGCTACCGTTAAACACACTAGGATCAATACTGGAATCGGAGTCCCCAAAAGCCTCAGCAAAAGACTTGATTAAGTATTCTGGGGTTACACCGTCAATTTCTAGCAAAGGTGCAAAGGGTGATTGCTGAAGCAGATCAATCATCTCATCATTTTCAGTAACGGTGTTTTCGCCACTATCAGTCATTGTTTGATCTTCCATCACAACAATTGTTGAATCTTCCATGAAAACGAAGCCTCCTAATTTGCGGATAAAAATTTCATTAGCGCTGGAACATGACAAAATTAATCCAGCTTCATGAATCTAGTTTTTTGCTGTCTTCTTGCACAAGCTATTTATTAGCTATTAGCATATTGAGAATAATGGGTTTTACCATTACGTAATTTATCCAATATCTGGCGAACCAGAAAATCTTTAATTACCGCTTGTCTCACAATCTAGATTAGTTATTTTTTAGGTTGAAAACAATGAATAATGTTTTGATGTCTTTGTAAAAATTTAGATGCTTTTTATTAACTTCAATAATTATATTCTCAAAAATAACTAGAAAACCCTGTAATCACAGTATTTATTGTCTTTTTTTTCGGTTTATTTATGCATTTTTGAAGATTTTTTTGGATTTAATACTTATTGCTGTTCCCTTTTACCTGATAAATATTTGCTATTTCAAAGCAATTATTATGCATAATTTCTATAGCCATAGTCTAACTATTAGACTAAGAACCTTTAACTATAAAAATAATTTCAATTTTTCTGGACAACTTGAATACAGAACTCAAGAGGCTCGGATTATTTCTGTATTGCGACCTTCATTGTCTTGGTTATACACAAATGCAATCTTTCAGTCAATGCCTCTTTTCTGTCTGTACTAATTACTTTATGTTTTCGGAATACTTTGGCGTTTAATTATTTAGATATACACTAAAATATAGTATTTGTTTCATGTTTAACAGGGAAAATAGTAAATTCATAGGTGTTTAAACCACACAAACTTGTTACCCACAAATCTCACATATAAAAGAAGTAATACACCTGATTTTTATTATGGCTGTATTTATGGTTCTGTCTATCTTCTGTAGTTATTAAACTATTATTTTAAACACAAAAAAGACATGGGGCGATTAAAATAGAGTGCTAGGTACACAAGAAACTAAAAATATGATTCACTTGTCATTAGGACTTACGCAAGAACTCTCTGAAACCTTCTTAACTTCGTGTCCTTCTCCCAAGGGGAGAGGCTAGCGCCAACGTGTCCTTCTCCCAAGGGGAGACGCTTCGCGAACGTGGTTCGTTTTTCCATAATTTTGCGTAAGTCCTGGTCATAATGAACAATGAGCATTAGTTAAAAATGACCAATATGTATAAACTTATGCTCAAAATACAGCCTCAAACACAGAAAATAGTCCTTTCACACATTGTTTGAGCATTTGTGTAAGTAAAATGGCTGGAAGCGTTGGAAATTTGGGAACTGTTCAATTACTATGGTCTATGGTTGGTTTACTCCTGACAATGGGCGGTACTTTCCTAGAAGCCTATGGTATCGCCTTACCTTGGAGTTGGAGTAAGCAAGGAATTCAGACTGTTTCTCTAGGTGTCACCTGTCAAGTGGGTGCGGTGCTATTAGTAGGTTGTTTAGGAGGGAAAAATGCTGGCGCACTATCGCAAATCGCCTATTTAGTCATGGGTTTAACCTTGCTACCTGTATTTGCTGATGGTGGCGGTATTGGTTATGTCAAACTATCTCAGTTTGGCTATCTGCTAGGCTTTATTCCTGGAGCTTGGATTTGTGGATCTTTGGCTTTTAAAGCTAGACCTAAGTTGGAAACCCTAGCTTTTAGTTGTATAACTGGCTTGTTAACTGTCCACCTCTGCGGTGTGACTTATTTGATCATCAGTTATTTTTTTCAGTGGAAAGGCACAGAAAATCTGGCTCTCATGCAAGCAATCCTCAGATACTCTTGGTTTGCACTACCCGGTCAACTAGCTGTAGTGTGCGCTGTTACCGTAATAGCATATATATTACGTCATTTAATGTTTTATTAGTTATGGCGGTACTAGCCCCCCCGTGAAGTCAGGAGAGACGTATTGCTTAAACCCGCCCCTACCTACTCCCTACTCCCTACTCCCTACTCCCTAGTTTCATGCGTTTAAAAAATCATCTGTTTTGGATTGCTGCTTTCGTCGCTTTTTTCTTAGATCAATTGACAAAATATTGGGTAGTGCAGACCTTTAGCTTGGGACAGACGCTACCAATCATACCCGATGTATTTCATTTTACCTATGTCACTAATACTGGTGCGGCTTTTAGTCTATTCAGTGGGAAAGTAGAGTGGTTACGCTGGCTATCGTTGGGTGTGAGTTTGGTATTAATAGCATTAGGGTGGTTTGGTCAGGAGTTAAATCATTGGGATCAATTAGGTTATGGTTTGATTTTAGGTGGAGCGATGGGCAATGGTATTGATCGGTTCGTTTTAGGCTATGTCGTTGATTTTCTCGATTTTCGCTTGATTAATTTTGCTGTATTTAATATGGCAGATTCATTTATTAGTATTGGTATTGTTTGTTTGTTAATTGCTTCTTTCCAAAAAACACCAAGTTCCAGTGACAGGTCAAGCTAATCTTAAAACTTAATAATCCCACGACTTTTTTTGAGAATGACCATAGCATAATTTTCACAGTCGTGGGATTATCAAAATGAGAATTATACCCTAGTTTTTAAGCACTCGTAGTTCGAGTTTTTGCCAACCTGTATTTTGCTAACTTATTGGGGGTTGGGTTCGCTCTGAAACTCAAACTCATTCTGCATCAAAGGTTCTGGTGCTGGAGTTGAGCTACTATTGGGGTCAGATACTTCCGGCATCAAAGTTTCTGCCGGTGTTGTGTTCTCAGGAGTGGTGTTACTATCTAACAGTGGTACTGAAATACCACCAGAGGTAGGAGGTATGAGTGCTGTACCTCCAGGACAACGGGAATTAAGAGGCGATCGCTCACACAGAATTTTCATCCCTTCTGGTGAAAGCTTGATTTCCGTTGGCGCATTCATAGATAAGCTATCGGATTCGGCGACGGAGGATTTATTTGATTCGGCCAAAGCAACATTGGTAGTAAGAGCCAAAGTCAACGCTGTACCAATCAGAGTCAGAGATTTTCCCAACATTTCTGAAATTTTCCTCAAAGGAGACAGAACACTCAGCCAATTAAATCAAACAACTGATTGCAGAAAATCTGTCTAAATGAAGATGTATAAATGAGGGTTAAAAGATATGTAAATTTTATGGTGTAAACTTTACATTTTCTGTAAATTAAGAGTTAGTTTGAAGAAACACCAAAGCCCAAGTATTAACCCTTATTATTTAATAAATAATAATAGTTAAAATCAGGATAACCAACAATGAAGCTAAACTTTTGAATCAGTGAAAAAGTAACAAAGCCAAGAGGGTAAAATTTCTGAATAGAGATTGTCTTGGTGTAAGATTGAAGAGGTAAGAATTCCGTACAGCCAATTTCTCCTTGGGCTTATGAGTAAAATAGTGGAATATCTGTATCCAGATTGTCATTCGCCCGATTCTTTGCCAATCATTGTGATGTAAATAGCCGATGAGTTCCCCCCAACCTCCTCACAAGCCACAAACTTTACTTGGTCAACTGACTCAAGCAGTACAGACAATTCAAGCAAGGGTTGACTTTTCCAAGTTGGCGCTCAAGCCTAATGCCAAAGTACCAGAGATATGGGTGCAGGATGCGGGGGCGGACAAGGCGGAGGTCTATCCGTTGTTAGGCGATCGCTACATCCTCGGTCGTAGTTCCAAATCCTGTGATATAGTCATTCGCAACCCAGTTGTCAGTCAAATTCACCTGTCACTGTCGCGGGATTCGAGTCAACGCACCCCGGTTTTTGTGATCAAAGATGAAAATTCCACTAACGGTATTTATCGTGGTAAACGCCGGGTTAATAGCTTAGAACTGCGACACGGTGATATTTTCACTTTAGGGCCACCAGAACTTGCAGCTTCAGTGCGCTTGCAATATGTCGATCCAGCACCGTTGCATATTAAAGCAGCAACTTGGGCGGCTTACGGGATTGGTGGTGTCAGCGCCTTGGTGGGGTTAGTCATAGGCGTGGAATGGCTGAAATTTTCCGTCAGACCTCTACCCACGGCTACCAGCGCTCCCATCGTAATTTATGCAGGTGATGGCTCCACCCCCCTGCGTGAGCCTCGAAGTACCTCCCACGTCGATATGCAGAGCTTGGAGGACTTTGGCCGTTATTTACCCGCAGCCGTGGTGTCCTCAGAAGATAGTCGTTACAATTGGCACTTTGGCATTGACCCGTTGGGGATTTTGCGAGCCTTGCTGATTAATACTCGCAGTGGAGATGTGCAGCAGGGAGCCAGCACCGTTACCCAGCAAGTAGCCCGGAGTTTATTCCGGGACTATGTTGGCGCTCAAGACTCCTTGGGACGCAAACTGCGGGAGGCTGTTGTCTCCTTCAAGCTAGAAACTTTTTACAGCAAAGATAAAATCTTGCTGACTTACTTAAATCGAGTATTTTTGGGCGTGGATACATCCGGCTTTGAGGATGCGGCTCGTTATTACTTTGAGAAGCCAGCCAAAGAATTAACGCTCTCGGAAGCTGCAACATTAGTGGGAATTTTACCGGCTCCCAACGCCTTCAATTTTTGTGAAAATAGCTCCAATAGGCTACAACCAGTTGACTATCGGAATCGCGTCATTAGGCGAATGTTAGACCTGGGGAAAATCTCCGAAGAAGAAGCCAATCGAGCCAGGCGTTCTCCAGTCCAAATTAGTCCCAAAGTTTGCGATCGCCAAGCTAGTACCATTGCTCCTTACTTTTACAGTTATGTCTTCCAGGAACTCGAATCAATTTTGGGAGAGGGAGCTGCCAGAGAAGGTAATTATATAATTGAAACCCAGCTTGATCCTAGAATACAAACCCAAGCAGAAACAGCCTTGCGTAATTCCGTTAACAACGCTGGATCAACCTTTCGTTTTTCTCAAGGTGCGATCGTTACCCTGAACACTACAACTGGTAGTATTCTGTCAATGGTAGGCGGGACTGATTTTAGACAAAGCCAATTTAATCGTGCTGTCCAAGCCCAAAGACAACCAGGTTCTACCTTCAAAGTTTTCGCCTTCGCTGCGGCTCTTGAGAAGGGAATACCAGCCTCCAAAAGTTATTCTTGCGCTGCTTTACCTTGGCAAGGTTTTACTTACAGACCCTGTAGAAGTGGTGCGGGGAATTTCTTAAATATGACCGTTGGGTTTGCCCAGTCGGAAAATCCCATTGCTCTAAGAATTGCTAGAGAAGTAGGGCTAAATCAAGTCGTATCCACAGCCAAGCGTTTAGGAGTCAAGTCATCGCTCGAAGCTGTTCCCGGCTTAGTACTGGGTCAAAGTGTAGTCAATGTTTTAGAAATGACCGGCGCTTTTGGCGCTATTACTAATCGTGGTGTATGGAATCCACCCCATGCTATTAGCCGGATTCTAGATAGTAGTGATTGTGAAAATCGTGAGGACTTAACAACCTGCCGTGTTGTCTATTCCTTTGACCAAAGTCGAGATGCCAACCAGCGAGTTTTACCCACAGGCGTAGCGGACGAAATCACCCGGATGATGCGCCAGGCAGTCACTAGCGGTACTGGTCGCGCTGCCGCGATTGGACAAGGGGAAGGTGGTAAAACCGGCACAACTGATAAAAACGTTGATCTCTGGTTCATTGGCTCAATCCCCAGTCGGCGGCTTGTAACTGGCATTTGGTTAGGTAATGACAATAATTCCCCCACTTCCGGGAGCAGTGGGCAAGCAGCTAAACTGTGGGGCGATTATATGAGGCAAATTGCCCGATAGGGGAAGAGGAACGGGGGCAGGGGGCGGGGTGCAGGGGAGAAGAGGAATGGTTGCTAAATAACCGGAAGTTTAAAGTAATTTCTTACTCCCCCTTGCTCCCTGCTCCCTGCACCCCTGCCTCTTCTCCCGTTCCTCTTCCTCCCTGCCTCTTCCCATTCCCCAGTTACTGATATCCCCACCAAGGGCTAACTTGCAAAACACCGTTGCTGGTAAAAACTACTCTAAATTGGGCTATTGGTTCATTGGCGATGGGAGAACGATTCACAGGATTGTAAAGCAGTTTCGGCAGAGGAGTTAATTCTATTTCTGCATTTGCTCCTTCATTCACGGCTTTATAACCGACGAGAGTACCATCAGCAGTTGCACCCACACGATAGACTAAATCTTGTGTTAATTCTGAGCGATTAGTCCAAGCCGGATTAATTTTCTGATACACTTGGCTATTCAGAACACGTAGTTGGGATGAATCAGTAATTTCTGTAACTGTATTTAAGACTGCTTCTAAATCTGTAATTTTGGGTGCTGTCTCGGCTGGGGGAGTCGTTACATCGACGGAAGTGGGTGGGGAAGTCGCTACATCTGGGGGTGTTGTGGTTTGTGGTGTAGGTTGTGTAGTAGAATTGCGGCTCGGTGTTATGGAGCTAGTCTGTTCCTCTACCTTTGTTTCTGGTGGGCGAATCTCTGGCGCTGGAATTAAGCTAAAGGCGATCGCCGCAACTGCTACAGTGGAAACTCCTATACCTGCGGGTACGGCCTGCTTTAGTAGGACTTGATTACCACCCCCGTAACGTCTAGCAACTGGCTGTAATTCTAGTGACAACTCTGGTAAAGTTTGGCTGTCAGCAAAAAATTGATCTACAGCTTCAACTAGATCAAATAACTGCACCGTGTTCAAATCCATTTGAATCGGCGGTTTATTATAGTTAGGTTGAGACTCAAAACCATCTCCAGCTATTTCCGAATGCACAATTAACCGATGTCGGTTAGTGCCAATTTTTTGTAACTCCACTAATTCGGAGCCTTGATTGTGTGCTTGTGGGTTGGATACATTACTCAAAAATTCTTGAGCATAGCCACTCACAGCTCTCACCAAACTTTCAAAAAATTCCCGCCCTCCCGCTAGAGGCTGATTATAGCCAGATACATGGCATTCGGCATTCACCAATATGGATAATTCTGGACGCATTTCTTGGTAGTGTGCGGCTTTGGCGGCATCACTTAAACCCTCTAAGAGCAGCGTACAATTAGGTAAACTGTACTTACGTTGGATATTCATTCTACTTCCCCGTCAAAAAGACTAATCCAGAAGCGCTGCATTCCAGCTGTGCCAGTACAAAATAGTAATTGTCCCAACAAATTGATTGCTAGCTCATCTAATTTTTCATCAGAACTTAATGCGATGACACTAGAACGTCGAGGATTCATCCTACTTTTGAAATGTACTCGAAATCGCTCTAAATAATTAGATAAGCGCAAATTTTGTGCCAAAGGGATCTGCTTTTCAGTCATTTGCTGATATGTCATCAACATCTGGCGAATGACGACGGTTAAACGCCGGGCTATGTAGCTAGCGATTACCACTAAGGCTTTTGCTTCCATAATTGTTAAGGGACGGCGGATATGCGCTCTTCGCATGGGGTTAGAACTCCGCATCCGCCATAAATTTACCCGGTTTTTAATAATTCCTTTCAATTCCAACTCGTCAGCAAAAGCCAGAATAGCTTCAGAACCTCCAAGTTCTAAAGCTTCTATCGCCAGTAAAATGAGATCAACTTGCAGCCGGGTTCTAGCGGGACAACCCTGTGCGGCGTTAGCGAAGCTTGCCGTAGGTATAGCAGGGTCTGGTAAACTATCCAGAATCATCGGCAATGATGGGGGGGTTGGACTATTCAATGGCGTTAAGCTGGCTGAGACATTCATTCTATAAAATACCTTGTGTAGTTCTAAAAGACTCAATAAAACTAGTACAACTAATTTAAGATAAGTAGCTAAACAAGAAGATGAGACTTGTGGCAGTAGCAATACTACCTGATATATACATTAAATACTTGTTCTACTCAAATGGTTACGTATACTTAAATTTCAGTTATCAAAGCATCTGTTTACCTTCTGTGTGTTGTCAATACAAGCTTATCTTGAGATTGGTGTAGATTCTAGGTATCGTCAATGGATTGTTAAATTAGAGCCGAAATACCCAGCGTATGACATTATAGTGTAGGATTTTTCAGGTATCGAGGACTGGGGGATCGGGGACTGGGTATTGGGATTTCAAAGTTTATTCCCCCTGCGCCCCTGCTTGTTCCTCCTACTCCCTACTTCCTACTCCCTACTTCCTACTCCCTACTTCCTACTCCCTCGTCCCTAGTCCCTACTCCCTACTCCCTACTCCCTCATATTTATGGATTTAAAGTCTCTAATTCGCGACATCCCAGATTTTCCCAAACCCGGAATTTTATTTCGGGATATAACTACTTTACTGCGAGATCCAGAGGGATTACGCTACACTATTGACTTTTTCACGGAAAAATGTATTGAGTCTGGATTACAGGCAGATTATATTGTGGGTATGGAATCCCGTGGGTTCATTTTTGGCCCTCCTTTAGCTTACAAATTAGGAGCGGGTTTTATTCCTGTTCGCAAACGGGGAAAGTTACCAGCAGCAGTTCACTCAATTGAATATGAATTAGAGTATGGTACAGACTGTCTGGAAATGCATCAAGACGCTTTGCATTCAAATAGCCGTGTTTTAATTGTCGATGATTTGATTGCTACAGGTGGTACAGCTAGTGCAACGGCAAAGTTAGTGCAGAAGTTTGGCTGCGAGCTTGTAGGGTTTGGGTTTATCATCGAGCTACAGGATTTACAAGGACGTAAAAATTTACCAGATGTGCCGATTATTTCCCTAATTGAATACTAATAATGCGTGCTTTCTCTTATATCCTCAGCAAATGACCAATGATTAATGACCAATGATTAATGACCAATGATTAATGACCAATGACCAATGACCAATGACCAATGACCAATGACCAATGACCAATGACCAATGACCAATGACCAATGACTAAACTGCTATGACTTCTACGAAAATTTCCTTGGAGACAGGTCGGGATTGGCTCATGGGGCTAGTCACGAACGAAACATTTTTTTATGTGGTGAAACGGATATTGCAAGCACTGTTCACCTTGCTATTGGCAACGGCGTTGTCGTTTTTTATCATGAAACTATCTCCAGGGGATTATGTAGATACCCTGCGGCAAAATCCGACAATTTCGCCAGAACGAATTGAGGAATTAAGAGAACAGTTTGGTCTGAATAAATCTTGGCCAGAACAGTTTGGGTTATGGTTATGGCGAATTTTGAGATACGGAGATTTTGGCACGAGTTTTGTTTACCAACGTTCGGTAGCTTCTCTGTTGTGGGAACGGATACCAGCCACTTTGCTTTTAGCGATCGCCTCTTTATTTTGCACCTGGGCGATCGCCATTCCCTTTGGAATTCTGGCAGCTGTCAAACAAAATCAAGCCACTGACCGCATTTTACAAGTAATTAGTTACACCGGACAAGGATTTCCCAGTTTCATCACAGCCTTGTTTTTACTCATATTTGCTCAAGTCACCTCACCTTTATTCCCCGTGGGTGGGATGACTAGCATCAATCATGCGGAATTCTCTTGGTTCGGTAAAATCATTGATGTCGGCTGGCATATGATTTTACCAACGATTGCCTTAAGTATCACTAGCTTTGCTGGTTTGCAAAGAATCACTCGCGGTGAATTGTTGGATGTTCTGCGTCAAGATTATATCCAAACGGCTCGTGCTAAGGGACTACCAGAAAATCGGGTGATTTACGTTCACGCCCTCCGCAATGCCATAAATCCCCTCATTACTATATTAGGATTTGAATTAGCGGGTTTATTCGGTGGTGCATTCATTGCTGAACAATTCTTTAACTGGCCTGGTTTAGGTAGATTGACTTTACAGGCGGTAATGGCAAAAGACCAGTATTTAGTCATGGCTAGCCTGGTCATGAGTGCTGTATTGCTGAATATCGGCAATTTAATCGCAGATTTGCTGTTGAAGGTAGCTGATCCCCGGATTCGTTTGGATTCTTAATTGAGTATGTTTTCTGAAATTTATTATATAGTGCGATCGCAAGCTGACGGTCGTTATCTTCTAGCCCATCCCAATCCTGAAAATTCCGGTTATTTATTACTGTTTCGGGAAAACTTTGATGCTTTAAGTTATCTCAACACCCATGCAGGTGAATTAGCCAACCGCTTCGCTGTAGAATCTATTCCAGGTACACAGTTAGGAAACTTGCTCAAACGTTGGGGTTTTAGCGGTGTAGGAGTTGTCACAGATCCTTTATTACCCAAAGTTGAATTTATGCAGCATACTTGACACTGTTTTTATACTTCTAAAGGGCGCTCTAAGATTAATTTATAATATCCGAAAGCTTCTCCTTTAGGGCTAACAGTGAAGGGCATTAAAAGACCAGCAATGGAATTTCTTACTAAATATTTAGGCAACATATAAGCCAGTATTTTAGCTTTCCAAGATAAAGAAAAAAGTTTCAGGGACAATTTTTGTAATTTTAATAAAGTAGGCTGAATTGACGAGGAAACATCTTCAATAACTTGTACTCGAAAGCCAATGGATTGTGCAATGGTATTCCAATGATCAATTTGTGAAAATCCATGACGAACTGCCATTGATACTTCCACAAGTTGAGTAGCGGTTTGAAGTAACTGAGGAAGTTGTTCAAGCTTGATTTTACGATAGCCATCAAATACAATTAATTTGCCACCAGGGCGCAGCACCCGAAAAATTTCTGCTAGTGGTGTTTCATCTGGAGATGCATGACATAAACACTCAAAGGCAAAAACAATATCAAAGGATTGATCTAAAAAGTTTAATTGATTAAAGTTACCTTCTTGAAAAGATAAGTTAGAAAATTGCTCTGCTTGGCGACGTGCTATTTTAATATGGGCTGAAGTTATATCAATTCCAGTGAATTTTACTTCTGGATATTTCTCTGCTAAAAAACAGCTATTAAATCCTTTGCCGCATCCTAATTCTAAAACATTTTTCGCATCAAGTTCACGAATTTGTTCGGCAACTACTCGCGGTTGAGCATAATAACCATCTGGATGAAATACGCCATCAGGGTTCAATGCCATATGGATAGCATCTTGTCCAGAGTGATAGATTTGATAACCCCACTCACTTTGGGTGTAGTAAGAAACGGTAACATCTGAATTAAATTCCTTTAAGACAGACTCGCAACCAAAAAGCCAATCAATTTTGGCGATCGCATCTGCTAAACTTAGTTGACTAGCCAGTTTAGCATAGTCAGGTTTTGAAACCCCAGTAAGTAGTTTAATAATGATATCTTTAAACAATTTATTCAATACCATAAGTACTTGAAGAAATGGTATTAAATTACTATAGCAGTTCTATTTAACTTACAGCACTTTGCAAGTAAATGAAGTACACACATTAATATTATCAATCTTGTGGGGGAGGGCAAAGATGCCCGCCCTTGAATTCAGATTTTTTTTAGGCGTTGCTGATTTCAAATATGAATTAGGTGGGCTACGCCCCGCTTCGCTAACACGCAAAGGCGCATTCGGCGTTCGCGCAGCGTCCCGAAGGGAAGCCGTTCCCGAAGGGTAGGCGCAAAGGTAGGAAGAAAATCAAGGTGATTTGGGAATTTCATACTTTAGTTCAGCAACGCCTTTTTTTCATTACTAAACTACGACTTTTTCCAAAATCAGCTTAGAACGCTTGACTTGCTCAGGAATAGCTACAGGATAATCCCCAGTAAAACAAGCTGAACAGAAACTATTAGTATCTTCCTGCGTTGCTTCTAGCATTCCTTCCCAACTGAGATAAGCAAGACTATCTACTTCCAACTGCGCGGCAATTTCTGCCACTGATTTGGTAGCAGCAATCAAATGATCTTGACTATCGGTATCGATACCGTAAAAACAGGGATGTGTAACTGGGGGAGAAGAAATTCTCATGTGTACTTCTGTTGCACCAGCTTCACGCAAGGCTTTAACCAGCTTCCGGCTAGTTGTACCCCGAACAATAGAATCATCTACAATAATCACGCGTTTACCCACCAGCACATCTTTGAGGGGGTTGAGTTTCATCCGAATCCCAGTTTCGCGCATGGATTGTGTAGGCTGAATAAAAGTGCGCCCCACATAACGATTTTTAATTAATCCTTCTGCGTAAGGTACACCAGAAGCTTGAGAAAAGCCAATAGCCGCAGGGATTCCCGAATCAGGAACACCAAAGACAATATCAGCATCTACAGCCGATTCTGCGGCTATGCGTCGCCCTAATCTCATGCGGTAGGTGTACAAACTTTCGTTGTGCATGATGCTATCAGGACGAGCAAAGTAAATCATCTCAAAGATACACAACTTACGCTCCGGTTTTTGACTCCAATGATAGGAAGCCAAACCTGCTTCAGTAATCCAAACTAACTCGCCTGGTTCCACATCTCGTAAGTATTCGGCTCCAATGATATCTAAACCACAAGTTTCTGAAGCCAAGACGTAACGAATTGGATTACCGGGTAAAGTTCCAATTACTAAGGGACGGATACCATTAGGATCGCGGACACCCATCACGCCTGCGGGAGTACCCAGCACTAAACTAAAAGCACCTTCGCAACGATGAAACGCTTGAATTGATCCTTCTAGCCAATCTGCACCGGCGTTGACAGCTTCGGCGATCGCAAAAGCAATCATTTCTGAGTCTGTGGTGGTGACTAAACTTACATTGGTCTTGACTAACTCTTCGCGTAATTGTAGCGTATTGACTAAATTGCCGTTATGTGCTAAAGCCAATGAACCGAGTCGAGTTTCCACCACAGCAGGCTGGGCATTATCTTTGCGGCTAGAACCAGTAGTGGAATAACGAGTGTGACCAATAGCGAGATTTCCCTGCAAATGCTCCAAAACCGCTTCATTAAAGACTTGAGACACCAAACCCATGTCTTTATGCAGGTGTACTGTTGCACCCTCAAAGGTCGCAATTCCAGCCGATTCTTGACCCCGATGTTGGAGAGCATACAATCCAAAGTAGGTCATTTTCGCCACATCTGCTTCTGGTGCGTAGATGCCAAAAACACCACAAGCTTCTTCTGGCTTGTCTGGTCGATGTTCATGACTATTAATTGGGTTGGTCTCCTGATTGGGGTATTCATCCGAAGTGACGGAATGGATGGGAATCATTAGCTATTGCTCCTGGTTGGGGTGTCAAGTCAAAATAATCGGTAATTGATAATTCGTAAGTCGTAATTTATACTCATCAATAAATTGAGTGAGTTATGCTGCATCCTGATCTGGAATTAATTACGAATGACAAACCACAAATTAGTAATTATTTGGTCACTGGGATTATGTCGCAGGATAGTTGCCAAATTCTTAACGAATCTTTAACCATCTATTAAAACATTACCGTAATTCTGCTCACAGAGGTTAATTATCCTCGTATGGGGGATGAAAAAATTAATTGGGGGTATTAGTTGGGTGAGAAAGACGGTTGGAAATTGCCTGGAAATAGCGATCGCTCATTTGTTCCATACTAACTTTTATTAAGGTTTGGTTATCAGAAGTTAAAATTTCCAAACCCGCTTCAGAACTGCCCAAATTCCTCACCATACCCAGTTTTTGCCAACTTTCTCCCAGATGCTCCTGTAAGTAGGATTCCCAATTTTTCTGTTCTGATGATGTAACCGAAACTAAAATTCTCGCCCCACCCTCACCAAACAGCACCTCATCCAGACGTTTTAACTGATTTTCAGAAATTTCTAGCTGAATTTCCGCGCCTAAATTCCCAGCCAGGCAAGATTCCGCCAAAGCCACAACCACTCCCCCCTCAGCAGAATCATGGGCGGAACCTATCCAACCCGCGCGAATACCGTCACGGCACACTTGCTGTACACGACGTTCCAAATCAAAATCTACCCGTGGAGGCTTACCAGCCACAGTATTGTGGATAGTGGCTAAATACTCAGATGCACCCAAACTAATGGGGGATGTCAGAGGTAAACCCAAAAGATAAATTAAATCACCTGCGGCTTGCCAACCTTGACCACAAATTTTGCTTAAATCGGGAATCAATCCCACCATCCCCACAACCGGAGTCGGATAAATTGGTTGGGGATTACCTTCAGAATCAAAAGTTTCATTGTACAGAGAGACATTCCCACCTGTAACTGGTGTAGCCAATTCCAAACAACCTTCAGACAAACCCCGACAAGCCTCAGCCAATTGCCAATAACCAATGGGTTTTTCTGGACTGCCAAAATTGAGATTATCCGTCACCGCCAGAGGTTCAGCACCCACACAGCTAAGATTGCGAGCCGCTTCTGCCACCACTGCCTTTGCACCCTCGTAAGGGTCAAGATAAACATACCGAGGATTACAGTCTACAGTCGCCGCCACCCCTGATGTAAAACTTTCCGGTGCTAATTTTTCATTTTGCGTTGTTTCCAAGGGACGTAAGCGCACTACCGCCGCATCAGCACCACCTGGTAAAATTACAGTGTTATTCTGAACTTGATGGTCATACTGACGATAGACCCAACTTTTAGAAGCGATTGTCGGCGTATCGAGCAAAGTTAACAGAACATCATCCCAAGATTGCAGTTTTCCTTGAATTTCAATCCCAGACGTTGTGCAAACAGGTAAATAATCAGGCGACCATTTCCAAGCTTCACGGGCATATTCTGGTGGTTCCGCCAATAATTCCCGTTCATAAAGTGGGGTATTTTCCGCCAAAGCCTCAGCCGGAATTTCTGCGGCTATTTTACCCTGGAATAAAATCCGCACAATGGGTTCAGCAATCACCGTACCGGCAACCACGGCATGAAGTCCCCAACGTTCAAAAATATCAATTAGCTCTTGTTCCCGCCCCTTATGGGCGACAAAAAGCATTCTTTCTTGAGATTCCGAAAGTAGGTATTCATAGGGAACCATTCCCAGTTCCCGCACGGGAATCTTATCTAAATCAAATTCAATCCCCACACCACCTTTAGCAGCCATTTCTGATGTCGAACAGGTGATACCAGCAGCACCCATATCTTGGGCGGCGACCACTGCACCAGTTTTAAATGCTTCTAAACAAGCTTCAATTAAAGACTTTTCTATAAATGGGTCGCCTACTTGCACGGCGGGACGGTTATCTAGTGACTGTTCGCTTAATTCCGCACTAGCAAAACTTGCCCCTCCCATACCATCGCGTCCGGTGGTAGAACCGACATACAGCACCGGATTACCGAATCCAGAAGCCCCCGATTTAACAATTTCCGGCGTTTCCATCAATCCCAGCGCCATCACGTTGACTAAGGGATTTCCGGAGTAAGCTTTATCAAAGTAAACTTCACCACCGACTGTGGGAACCCCAACGCAATTGCCATAATGGGAGATTCCCGCGACAACACCTGTAAACAATCTTTGGGTTTTCGGGTCGTCTAAATCACCGAAACGTAAAGAATTTAATAAAGCAATGGGACGCGCCCCCATTGTAAAAATATCTCTAAGAATTCCGCCCACACCAGTAGCTGCGCCTTGGAAAGGTTCAACAGCTGAGGGGTGGTTATGAGATTCAATTTTAAATGCTAATTGTCTTCCGTCGCCTATGTCCACAACTCCAGCGTTTTCGCCAGGGCCAACTAAGATGCGGGGGCCTGTGGTGGGAAACTGTTTGAGTAATGGGCGGGAATTTTTGTAGCAGCAATGTTCAGACCACATCACTCCAAACATTCCCAGTTCAGCTTTGTTGGGATGTCGCCCTAAGCGTTTGACTATTTCTGCATATTCTTCTGGTTTTAATCCTTCGGTGGCGATTTCTTGCGGGGAAAAGGGAGTAGAGGAGGTGGCGGTCATGGGGATAATGCACCAAGAGTACAGAGGACTATTGTATCGATTTAGTTACACTATATTTACAGTTCTCGCTATACAATTCATATTTTTTTGGATATGTTGTGTTGAACTACTGGTATCTTCAGGTGCTGGTTAAGATATTTTTGTCGTTGTGAATTAGTAAGTCTTATTATCGAACCGCCAAGTCGCCCGCGCGCAGCGATGCCCGCAAGGGCTGTAGTTCGCCAAGTTAAGAAGGAAAGATGTTTACAGATTTTTTAGGACTGTTATTTAAAATTTCCCCACATCCAGTTAATAACTTGACAGAGATTTTGCCAAAGTCATTACCAAATGTGGGGAGGTTTTGACACTCTCAGGTCTAAAGACACTGAGATTCTTCAGATATTTTCACTCGTAAAGGCTGTGCCAATCAGCCACTAGACACTCCGCTTAAAGCATTGTGCTTACTTTTTCTAAGAACATTGGCTGCGCCGTTGCAGTCTGCATTCACCAAAATACCATATTGGGATGGAGATTGTCGAGATGCAGTAAGACCGAGGCGGTTAAAACCGCCCGTGTCGCTTCCCTCTCAGGGAGCCAAGCCACGCTCGTTTCCCGCATACCGTGAGGTCTTATGATCAAATGATGAATCTTATGGATCTAATTAACTTGAGTCGATTGGAATTACAATCCTAGAACGAACACCAGTTTGATTAGGACATCGCTTGGATGATGTAATCAAAGTAGGGTGCTGCTTCGGCTGCATCTTCTGCACTTAGTAAGTCAAGAGAGGCTGTTTTTAAGGCGCTGATAGCTTCTACCATACCGGGGACAGGAACGCCTAACGAATTGTACATTTCTCGCACACCGATTAAACCAATTTTTTCAATTGGATCTTTGTCGCCAGCAAGTACGCCATAGGTAATGAGGCGCAAGTACCAGCCAAAGTCACGGATACATAGGGAACGTTGACGTTCACCGTAAGCATTACCGCCGGGTGCGATAAAGTCAGGACGTTTTTGCCAAAGCTTTTTGGTGGCTTCTTGAACAATCTTTTTTTCGTTCTCGGCTAAGGTCGCAGCAATGCGCGTCCGTTGTACTCCGGTTTGCAAATATTCTTTGATGCTTTTGAGTTCACCACTGCTGGGGTAACGAAGTTGGTCGTCGGCTTTGAGGATAACTTGGCTAATGACAGTCATAGCTATATGCAATCACACGAAATATTATTTGCTAGTTTAACGAGTTGGAGGTACACAAAGAAAGGAAAATTACAAAGATGAGGAGTGGGGGGGAAGAGGCAGGGGAGCAGGGAGCAGGGAGCAGGGGGGAGAAGACGGTAACTTCCCAATGACTAATGACCAATGACCAATGACCAATGACTAATGACTAATAAGTAATGACTAAACAACAGGGTGATTTAATTGAAATTACGATCGCTGACCTGAGTAATACAGGTGAAGGTGTGGGACGTTTTGAGGAACAGGTGGTTTTTGTTCCTGATACGGTTCCAGGCGATCGCGCTATAGTACGCTTAGTACACGTTAAACCTAAATACGCTCACGGCAAACTGCATGAGCTATTAGAAGCCTCTCCTCATCGGGTGCGACCTAGTTGCATTGTGGCTGATAAATGTGGAGGTTGTCAGTGGCAACATATTGATTATAATTATCAGCTTGTCGCGAAGCATAATCAAGTTATCCAAGCTTTACAACGTATTGGCGGTTTTGTCAATCCCCCAGTAGATCCGATGCTGACTGCATCTGCACCTTTGGGCTATCGTAATAAATCTACTTATCCTCTGGGAATTTCCGCCACAGGTCAAGTACAGGCTGGTTACTACCAAAAAGGTAGCCATCAATTAGTTAATTTAAATCAATGTCCTGTCCAAGACGCAAGATTAAATCCTTTATTGGCTGAAGTCAAACAAGACATCCAACAGCGCGGTTGGCGAATTTACGACGAACGCAAACACCAAGGACAAATCCGCCATCTGGGTTTACGCATTGGACGGCGAACTGGCGAAATGTTGTTGACTTTGGTTGTCAAGGATTGGAATTTACCAGGAATTGAAACCCAAGCGCAGGAATGGTTAAAGCGCTATCCCCTATTGATGGGTGTGTCGTTAAATCGCAATAGCGATCGCACAAATGCTATTTTTGGTTCTGAAACTCGTTGCATTGCTGGCGTTCCTTACCTGCGAGAAAAATTCGCTGATTTAGAATTTCAAATCCTTCCAGATACCTTTTTCCAGGTTTATACAGAAGCCGCAGAAGCACTATTACAGGTAATTCAATCCGAACTCAATCTTCAAGGACAAGAGTTGCTAATTGATGCATATTGTGGTATGGGAACTTTGACTTTGCCTTTAGCCAAACAAGTCCGCCAAGCCATAGGCATAGAATTACAACCAGAAGCAGTACAGCAGGCAATTGTCAACGCCCAGCACAATGACATTAATAATGTCACATTCCAAGTCGGAGCAGTAGAGAAATTGCTGCCAGAAATGGGAATTGTACCAGATGTAGTGTTACTTGACCCGCCCCGCAAAGGATGCGATCGCGCCGTTATCGATTCTTTATTGCGATCGAAACCTTCACGCATAGTTTACGTCAGTTGTAAAGTAGCCACTCTTGCCCGCGACCTGAAATTGTTATGCGAAGATGGGCAATATACCATTACACGGGTGCAACCGGCTGATTTCTTTCCTCAAACAGCCCACGTGGAAGCTGTGGCCTTTCTAGTGCGATCGCATTTGGATAGGAATACTGAGTCTTTAACAAAAACTCAAAATTCAAATTCCTAGTCGAGTGCATACTAAGAATGCTAAAATTGAATTAAGCCCAAAATAAAAACGATTTTGTGACAAACATTAAAGTTGCATCAACTCTAAAGAACATGAATAGGATTGTCTAAAGCAAAAATCGGCAATTTACCAAAGGACTCAAAAATACGGTAGGGCATACCGGAATCAACGCTTCTGGACAGAACGACCTCTGTTTAGGTGGGGAAACTCCTCTAAATAAGTTGGCTGATTGAAAGAAGAATCCCACACCTTAAAGGTGTAGGAGTGCCAACAACCCACCTCTGACTCTTAGCAAAAATTACAATGCTTTTAGCTGCTCACTAAATGCATTACCAGTTCTTTTATAGCCGTTTTATGTATCAGCAATCTCATCTGATAAATAGAGTCAATGCTCCCTAGCATTTTCAAAATTTAGTATCTCAAGACGCAAGTTTGAAGGCAGCACGACCACCTCAAATTAAATCAGTGTGCCTGTAATAGCAAACTGATGTCTAGCTAACTGAAAGCTACGGGGTTTCTCTAGTGATTACCATTTCCCTCCGTCCAGTTGGACGTAATTGGGGTACGATTAGTTTCGCCTCAACTCTTTATCTATGCCCAATTTTAGATTTACTGTTGGCGGAAATTCCCGCCAAACTCCAAGCAGAACTAAGGCTAGGACTCCAAGAGGCTTTAGTTAATGCAGCCAAACACGGTAATAATCTTGATCCTAGTAAAACAGTTGTAGTCCGGTTTTCCTTAATAGATAATCAGTATTGGTGGGTAATATCAGACCAAGGACAAGGTTTTATTCCCGCATCTACTAATGATGATGATGAACCAACAGATTATTTACCACCCGATGAGTCAGAAAATGGTCGTGGTTTATGTCTTCTACACCAAATTTTCGATCAAGTCGAGTGGAATCGCAAAGGTACAGAACTTAGGCTTTGTAAAGAAATGGAAAATCGCTCCCGTTTGTCTTTAAGACGCTAAGGCCGCAAGGCGGAAGTCAAAAGTCAAAAGTCAAAAGTCAAAAAACTTAATCTATAGGCTTTTAATTGACTTGAAATGGTTGGTTTATTTACGCCGTGGTGAACTGGGAACTGGGATTGAGAAATTCCTTTCTCCCCTGCTCCCTGCTCCCTGCTCCCCTGCTTCTTCCCCCCTGCTCCCTGCTCCCTGCTCCCCTGCTTCTTCCCCCTACTCCCTACTCCCTACTCCCTACTCCCTTCTTCCCGTGACTCTCACAAGGAGGTGCGGAAATTGACTTATCTAACCAACCAACGGCTTGTTCTAATCTAACTATGGCTTCTTGTGGCTGATTTTGAACGAGATACAAAACGGCTGCGGCTGCTTGTTCACTAGCACGAGCATTGCGGTTAGACTTGAGGCGATGCCAATCGTTAGGTGAGATACTTAGCCTTTCCATCAAGGCTTGAGCTAGTTCTAAGGTGCTAACTTCATTCAGTTGACTGGTTTTAGGAAGCTGGGTAGGTTGAGACATGATTTTAATTGGTGAGTATAAGAAAAGTTACAATTTTGAGTATTGACTAGCATTTAATCATAGTTTACTACTTGAAAATGAAGCCGCCTAAACAATCACAGCCGTCAGGGGAAAGTCAGGAACCGGATTTTGAGCAAGAATTAGAGGATGTGGAGCGATCGCTTGTCGCCTTAAAAGAACGTTACAATGAAGTTCAGAGCGATCGCCAAAAAAAGGCACAATGGCAACAGCATCGCCACGAATTACAACAAAATAAACACCAGACACCAGAAATCAAAGCGGAATTACAACAGATTCAGCAGCAGTTAGAAGCCTTAGAGATTAACCTAGAAAGCCAGCTATTGTCTTGGACTAGTCTGAAAAAACCTTTTTGGCAAGCTGTCCGCTTTGGTGGTATGGGCGTTATCATAGGCTGGATATTAAAATCCTGTGCTGGATAATCGCAATCTTGGCAGGATTAAATTAAATGTTAATATTATTTAATATCTGTCTTATTTAACTTGACAAAATACCAGTTATATAATATGTTAAACCGACGAATTGCCGAAGTCTTGCGGAGTGGTGAACCTGATGATTCTCTCGTTATTCAAGGCTGGGTAAGAACGAAACGCGAGTTAAAAGGATTTGCTTTTATAGAAGTCAATGACGGTTCATCACTAGCTAATTTGCAAGCCGTCATCAATCAGGATTTGCCAGATTACGAAGAAATCATCAAAAAACTGAATACAGGTGCGGCTGTAGAAGTCAGTGGGGTACTGGTAGCTTCTCAAGGTAAGGGACAGCGCATTGAATTACAAGCCCAAGCCGTGAAGGTCTACGGAGAGGCTGATCCCGAAACTTATCCTCTGCAAAAGAAACGCCACTCTTTTGAATTTTTACGCACAATTGGACATTTGCGATCGCGCACTAATTCCTTTGGTGCAGTTTTCCGAGTCAGAAACGCCTGTTCTGCGGCCATTCACGAATTTTTCCAACAAAGAGGCTTTTTATGGGTACATACACCCATAATTACAGCTAACGACTGCGAAGGCGCAGGAGAACTATTCAGCGTTACCGGCTTGGATTTAAAAAACATTCCCCGCACAAAAAGCGAAGCGGTAGATTACACACAAGACTTTTTTGGTAAACCCACATATTTAACCGTTAGTGGACAGTTAGAAGCAGAAGTCATGGCCATGGCCTTTTCTAACGTCTACACCTTCGCCCCTACCTTCCGTGCAGAAAATTCTAACACCTCCCGTCACCTCGCCGAATTTTGGATGGTGGAGCCAGAAATGGCATTTTGTGACCTAGAAGGGAATATGGATTTAGCCGAAGCATTTCTGAAACACGTGTTTAAATATGTGTTAGAAAAATGCCCAGAAGACATGGAATTTTTCAACCAACGCATTGATAAAACCGTCTTAGAAACAGCCGATAATATTATTAATAATCAATTTGAGCGCTTAACTTATACAGAAGCAGTCAAATTATTAGAAAAAGCCGATGTCAAGTTTGAATATCCAGTTAATTGGGGTTTAGATTTGCAATCAGAACACGAACGCTATTTAGCCGAACACCTGTTTAAAAAACCCGTAATTGTCACAGATTATCCCGCCCAAATCAAAGCCTTTTATATGCGTGTCAACGATGATGAAAAAACCGTCCGCGCAATGGATATTCTTGCACCTAAAATTGGCGAAATCATAGGCGGTTCGCAAAGAGAAGAACGCCTAGAAGTGTTAGAACGCCGCATTTTAGCCCAAGGAATGCAACCAGAAGACTTATGGTGGTATATGGATTTGCGCCGTTATGGGACTGTTCCCCATGCTGGTTTCGGCTTAGGTTTTGAAAGACTCGTGCAATTTATGACAGGTATGGCAAATATCCGCGATGTCATTCCCTTCCCCCGCACACCCCAAAGCGCTGAATTTTAGACAAATGATTCGGTAAGTCAAAATTATGTTTTGTAGGGTGTGTTGTCGCGTAGCGCAACGCACCATTCTAGATTATCGGTGCGTTAGGACTAAAGTCCATAACGCACCCTACCCAAATAAAAGGTTAGGCTAAGTTTGTGCAGCAAAACAAAGATTTATCCCTTACTATGATTGTATGAGTTACAAGTTACGTAACCCATAACTCTGGTTTCTTGTTATTGCTGTGCTGTTGGTTTTGATATGTCTCCGTCAGATGAACACCCTAAATATCGTGATAGAAGGACGGAAGACTTTGCAAACGGAGAAAGGGTTAAGGAGTTTCAGGCTTTTGAAAGGCAGGCGTATAAACGTCTAGACATTTTAGAAGCTGCCCCTAATAAGGAAGCATTAATGCAACTGCCAAGTAATCGTTTTGAAGCTTTATCAGGAGACAGAAAGGGTCAATATAGTATCCGAATCAATAATAAATGGCGGATTTGTTTTAATTGGCCGGATGATTCTCCTGCACCCTTCAACATTGAAATCGTAGATTATCACTAAAGAAGAATTATATGGCACGTCCACCTATTCACCCTGGAGAAATTCTGGCTGATGAAATTAATCAACTGGGCATAACTGCTAGTGAATTAGCTCGTAAACTCAATGTCCCAAAAAATAGAATTACTGAAATCATTAATGGACAAAGAGGGATAACAGCCGATACAGCTTTAAGGTTAGGTTATTATTTTGGCACTGGTGCTGAACTGTGGATGAATCTTCAAAAGAATTATGAACTTAAGGTAGCTGAACAAACACACGGTCAAGCGATTCGAGAAAGTATTAAACCGTATGTTTTAGCTACTTGAAACTATTTACGTAGTCAGGTCAAAAGAAGCAGCAAAAGCCAGTAGGGTGGGTATAGCCCACCCTACGGTTATTTCCAGTTGCCCAGAGGGGAGATTTGCGTGGGGTGATGTAGTGATAATTTTAGGTGATATCCGGGTTGGAACATCGCAGTTGAGGACTGTATGATGAATTATGAATTATGAAGCTTGAATTAAAAAAATCCAAATTTAGCTTCACAATTCATAATCTATTAGCTTTCAAACTGAAGTCAAAATGCCATAACCAGCTTGAGTTTTGGGCTACTGTGTTCTAACTCAAAACTCTGAACTTCAGAAATTAGCCGAGGGTTTAAGCCATTTGATTTTCAATCGCCCAACGCGCTAGCTCGGTGCGGTTGTGGAGGTTGGTTTTACCCAACATATTGGACACATGGCTTTCAACTGTACGCTGACTAACGTTTAATTCTTCAGCAATTTCCCGATTAGCTAAACCCCTAGCCACAAACTGTACTACTTTCAGTTCTGTGGGGGTTAACTGGACATCAAAGGGAACCTGAATACGGGAACCGTTTTCTCCTCCTTTGGCTTGGTGTTCTTTCCAACGAGTAGTTTGCTTCAGTGAAGATTCTACTTGTGCTACGAGTTCTTCTGGTTCAAAGGGCTTGACCATATATACGTCAGCCCCTTTATTCAGACCTTTAACTCGGTCTGCACTTTGTCCTTTTGCTGAGAGGAAAAGTACGGGAATCCAGCCGGTGCGTTCATTTTGTCGGACTTGTTCTACAAAAGTATATCCGTCCATTTCCGGCATCATTACGTCACAGATGATCATATCTGGAATATCTTGTTCAAGAATTTCCAGAGCTTCTCGTCCATTTTCGGCGGTGTTGACTTCATAGCCTCTAAATTCCAGGTAATCCTTCACCAGCAAGATGAGGTTAGGGTCATCATCAATCAGTAGCAGTCTTTTATGATCTTTCATGCTGGGTTCTTTCATAGCAGTGGCACTTGTCGCGCTTCGGTCCATCAAGGTGTTGAATGGTTATCCTTTATGGTGGATCATTGAGATGTTGTCCTTTATCCTACTTAACTTGCCTTTGCTTTGGAGGAAGTCTCAAAAGTGGTGACCACTTTCTATGAAACTTCCAGATCATTGTCAAACTTCCGGTAAGGATACGTAGAGCAATAGTATTTATAATGCGCTATTATATATCGCTTTGAAAGGGGCGGGTGAAAAAACACTGATTAAATATCATCTTTCCGATTCATGAGGTACGTATTGGCTCAAGATGACCCTAACTTCAAAACAACCCGCGCTTTCAGATGCTTACTGCTTTATCATATCCTGCGGATGTTCAGCCTTTATCAAAGGTTTACAAGCAAGTAGGGAAATTTGCGGCAAAAGATGGGTTAAAAATGCATATTCTTCCACCATCATGATGCCTATCAAGTGTTCTGGGATGATTTGCTCAATAATTTCTGGTTTTGCAAAGGCAATACCAGACACCATCTGGGTAGAACACCATTATCGGTCTAGAACCACAAACTCGCAAGCAATTGGCTTTATTCCTAACAATGCAAATGGGAGACTGTCTTGGGGCTGATCAAGTTTTAACTCTTGAATTCGCCGTTTTTTTTGCAGTATTCCCAATATCCCAGACTAACTTGTTTTGCACAGAAGTTAGCAACTGTCTCCTCAGCACAGATAAAAATTTGTGGCTGGATTTTTGCCATTACTCAAGTTTCTACACAATTACTTCCGGCTTTGTCGTCCAGAGACTGAGTGGTTTTGGGGATTTGACGGCGGCACTGGATCACTGTAATGTTACTCGTCGAGCGGCACCCTGATTACTGTTCTATAACAATTTCCCGGCTTTGCAAATAAATTTAGCGATAAAAGAATATTCGTAACTTACTGAGCAAAACCTGACATATCTAAATAATTGAGTATTTATACTTAAGTAATTGGGCGATCGCCTAGTGCGGGAACCCGTACTCAAGTCCTCGTTGCCATCGTATGCTGCTTTTAGGTAGATTAGCACTCAGGAGTTGAGAGTGCTAACTCTAAGAGAAAAGAAAATAAATATTTATGGCAGCTGTAACTTTAAGCGTTTCCACAGTTAAACCTCTAGGCGATCGCGTTTTCGTAAAAGTGAGCGCCCCCGAAGAAAAGACCGCAGGTGGACTGTTTTTACCCGATAATGCCCAGGAAAAACCCCAAGTAGGCGAAGTCGTCGCTCTTGGCCCTGGCAAGCGTAACGATGACGGTAGCCGTCAAGAATTAGACATCAAAACCGGCGATAAAGTGTTGTACTCCAAGTACGCTGGCACTGATATCAAGCTCGGCACAGAAGAATACGTACTGCTTTCAGAAAAAGACATCTTAGCAGTCGTCATGTAATGGGGAGTAGGGAGCAGGGAGTGGGGAAGAAAAACGCCCAACGCCCAATGCCCAACACCCAATTTAAAATCTGATTGACCGCACCAGTTTTAGATTTGAGATTTTGGATCATGGAATTGTTTTTGTGGTTTGAGCCAGGCCTCTATTCTTGTTCATAAATCCAATCATCATCAATCTAAAATCGCAAATCTAAAATCCAAAATTGTTTGACTTACTCCCTGAATTGAGAAACATATGGCAAAACGCATTATTTACAACGAAAACGCCCGTCGCGCCCTGGAACGAGGCATTGATATCTTGGCTGAAGCCGTAGCTGTTACCCTTGGCCCTAAAGGTCGTAACGTAGTACTAGAAAAGAAATTTGGCGCACCCCAAATCGTGAATGACGGTGTAACCATCGCCAAAGAAATCGAACTAGAAGACCATATTGAAAACACTGGCGTAGCTTTGATTCGTCAAGCTGCTTCCAAGACCAATGACGCTGCTGGCGATGGTACTACAACTGCCACCGTTTTGGCTCACGCGATGGTTAAGGAAGGCTTACGCAACGTTGCTGCTGGCGCTAATGCAATTTCTTTGAAGCGTGGTATTGATAAAGCTTCCGCCTTCTTGGTAGAGAAAATTGCTGAACACGCTCGTCCAGTAGAAGATTCTAAATCCATTGCTCAAGTTGCTGCGATTTCAGCTGGTAACGACGAAGAAGTGGGTCAGATGATTGCCCAAGCAATGGACAAGGTAGGCAAGGAAGGCGTAATTTCCCTAGAAGAAGGGAAATCTATGACCACCGAGCTAGAAATAACCGAAGGTATGCGCTTTGAGAAAGGCTATATCTCTCCTTATTTCGCTACCGATGCTGAACGCATGGAAACAGTCTTTGATGAGCCTTACCTGCTAATCACTGACAAGAAGATTGCGTTAGTACAAGACCTCGTACCAGTTTTAGAGCAAGTAGCTCGCTCTGGTCGTCCTTTGGTGATTATCGCCGAAGATATTGAAAAAGAAGCTTTAGCGACTTTGGTAGTTAACCGCTTGCGTGGTGTACTCAATGTTGCGGCTGTGAAAGCTCCTGGTTTTGGCGATCGCCGTAAAGCGATGCTAGAAGATATCGCCGTTCTAACTGGTGGTACATTGGTAACAGAAGACGCTGGTCTGAAGCTAGAAAATACCAAGCTAGAAAGCCTGGGTAAAGCTCGCCGTGTCACCATTACCAAGGACACAACCACAATTGTTGCTGAAGGTAACGAAGCTCCTGTAAAAGCTCGTTGCGAACAAATCCGTCGTCAGATGGAAGAAACCGAATCTTCTTACGACAAAGAGAAGCTGCAAGAACGTCTGGCTAAACTCTCTGGTGGTGTAGCTGTGGTGAAAGTGGGTGCAGCCACTGAAACCGAAATGAAAGATAAGAAGCTACGCCTAGAAGACGCGATCAACGCCACCAAAGCTGCTGTAGAAGAAGGGATTGTTCCCGGCGGTGGTACAACTCTAGCTCACCTTGCTCCTGAATTAGAAACTTGGGCAAAAGCTAATCTCAAAGATGAAGAGTTGATTGGTGCTTTGATTGTCGTTCGTGCTTTACCTGCGCCTCTGAAGCGGATTGCTGAAAACGCTGGTCAGAATGGTGCTGTAATTGCTGAACGTGTGAAAGAGAAAGATTTCAACATCGGCTACAACGCTGCAACCAACGAATTCGTTGATTTGTTAGAAGCTGGTATTGTTGACCCTGCGAAGGTAACTCGTTCTGCGCTGCAAAACGCTGCTTCTATCGCTGGTATGGTGTTGACAACCGAATGTATCATCGTTGACAAGCCTGAGCCTAAAGATGCCGCTCCTGCTGGTGGCGGTGGTATGGGTGGCGGTGACTTCGATTACTAATACTCTGTAGTCACATAAATTGAAAAATAGCTGCTTCCTGATGGAGGTGGCTGTTTTTTTTGGAAATCGAACCGCAGAAAAAGAGAGATTAATTCTCTATATTGTTCAATACTTCTAATACCCAGTGGTAAATTTGTTTTCCTATCCTCAGTATATTAGGCAAATAACCCGTTAAGCCGAGTATCCTTAGAGCGGTTCCTAACCATGTGATAAAGCTGTTTTCACCTTCCCGAGCGGACTCCCGAGCGGCCTCCCTTTCCCGCTCTACATAGTCATGAATTTTTTCTGCGTCATCAATATCTACTCCTATTTCCCTTAGCTTTCTTATGCTTTCGTTTCGCTTACGTTGTTTTTTATGTCTAACAATAAGTGTTCCGATACTTGTAATTGTGACAAATGAAATCCCTAAAAAAATAACAATAGGATTATTATTATTATTCATGCTACTCCTCTCTCCTCTTAATCAAAAAAACCAAAACATTAAAAACATTAAAAATATTTCTTCGACTTTTGAGGATTTTTGAGCCGGGTATCTATAGCAATCCGAATCTTCCTCAACTTAATCTGATTTCTTATCTCCAAAATTACTGGATATTGCTTGGGAGAAAGTCTTCATAGCTAAAACTCTTGATTACATCAAATAACCATGCTCTATCATCTTTGCAGGTTGATAGAATGTTATTAAATAAAACTTCTAAGTTATATCCTCTGTAAGATGAAAAAGGAATTAATTTAACATCCTGCTCAACTATCTTAGAGATTCTAGGTTCTCGATCTTTAATTATTTCTTGAATATTGTCATCTTGAGATTGCGAGGGAATTGGTGATAAGTTAGCCCAATCACAAGGTTCTACTAAATCAACTTGACTAATTGCAAAGAGCATTTTGTTAGAGTAAGCCTTTAGCTCTTGAATGTACTTTTGATCAAGAGCGATCGCTCTATTTCTAGCACTAATAAGATAGAGTATAACGTCACATTGGGGCAAATACTTGTGATACATCTCAAGATAATTAGGATCTCGTTCAATATCTTCACCAAGACCAGGGGCATCAAAAACACGCAAAGTTGTTTTCTTTCCTTCTTTTTTAGCTTTTTTACCAATCACCTCAAGCTCGATTGCCATAAAATCTTTAGTGCAAGCCTTTGTGTGACTGATATCTAGCCTTGTACCAAAGAGAGTATTAATGACTGAAGACTTACCCGTACCAGATACTCCAATCACTCCTATTGTCGGTGGATGTTCGGTAAACACTTGACGTATCTGTGAAAATATTTTCTCCAAAACAGGTTGAGGTATATCTGAACTCTCTTCTGGCATATCTGGCATATATTTAAGGGATAAGCTGAAATTTTACTATAAACATAGTATCATACATAACCTTAATTCACCAATTTATTGATGAGATGGGATTAGAGTTAAGTCGGTAGGCTCGAATATTTATAACTATGTAAAGATAGATCAAGTTTAGGGTGTGTTGTCGCGCAACGCAACACGTATTACGTAGGTTTTTATATACAGTTAATTTCATTATTTACTTAGTTTGGTATAGATATTAAATATCTACCGCTTTAAAAAACCTTTATCGGGTGGTGAGTTTGGTAAATTAGCTCAAGAAAGTTTACCTAAATAACTACACATGAGTCTCATACTTCAGCAGTATCTTGGACAAAAGTATCTATTACACTACAAATTAGATGATTATGTAATATTAGCTAAACAATAAGGAGAAAAATTTGAGTTACGACAACGCTTGTAAATATTTGGCTGAACAGTATCCTGCTGATTTTGTGCGTTGGTTGCTGGGGGTTGAAGCGCCACAAATTGAAGTATTGAAAACAGAATTAACTCTTGAACCTATTCGTGCTGATTCTGTAACCTTTCTGCAAACAGCAAACCAAATTCTGCATATTGAATTTCAGACTTTACCTAAATCTAAAACGCCTCTTAATTTCCGAATGCTTGATTATTCTGTCAGGTTAAAGCGTCAGTATAAATGTCCTGTGACTCAGGTGTTAATATTTTTGCAGGAAACTGATAACGAAGTCGTTTTTACTGAAGAATATCGAGATGATACTACTATTCACAAATTTGAGGTTGTCCGTCTTTGGGAACAAGATTCAAAGATATTTTTAGATAATCCCGCATTATTACCTTTAGCAACTTTAACCCGAACTGATTCACCACAAACTTTATTATCCCAAGTAGCTCAAAAAATCGCTACAATTCCAGATAGGGAACAGCAACAAAATATTGCAGGTTGTGTAGAAGTTCTTGCAGGTTTGCGGTTTGAAAAGGATTTGGTTCATCAATTTTTACGGGAGGATATTATGAAAGAATCTGTAATTTATCAAGATATCGTTCAAAAAGAAGCATTCAAAATGATTAGTCGTCAGATTAAAAAACGTTTTGGTGATGTTAATGATTCCTTAATGACACAGGTAAGAAATTTATCTGCTGATAATTTAGAAGATTTGGGCGAAGCATTATTTGATTTTTCCGAAGTTGCTGATTTGGTAGCTTGGTTAGAACAGCAGCATTAGGGCGTTGCTGAGTGAGAGTATGAGTTTGTTCCACACACCAGCGCAGCAAAGCAGGAAGTGCGTTAGGCGCAAAGAAAAAGAAAGGTAATTTTGGCATCTCATACCTGATTCAGCAATTAAAAATGGGCATTATATAAAGTAGGGTGTGTAGCATTAGGCTAACGCACCCTTATTAAATACTCAATTTTAAAAATGGCGAAAGCAAAATATGAAGGTTATTGCGACGTACAGCCGACTAAATTAGTTAGAGAAAAATTTGGAGACACTAAAGTTTATGGACAAAATGCTAAGTCGGTACTAACAAAAGCTAGCGGTTTTATTGGTGATTATGATTTTACTCTGAATCCTTACCGGGGTTGCCAGTATGGTTGTAGTTATTGTTATGCGGCTGCATTTAGTCCAAATACTCAGATGCGCGACGATTGGGGTAAATGGGTAATTGTTAAAGATAATGCTGCGGAAGTTTTAACTAAAGAATTACAAAAATGGTATAAGCAACATCCTCAAACTCCTCCCATAATTTACATGAGTAGTGTTACAGATCCTTATCAACCTCTGGAATCTCGACATCAATTGACTCGCAGATTGTTGGAGGTAATGCTAGATGTGAGGGATGATGGTTATCCGACACCAACGTTAGTAATTCAAACTCGTAGTCCCATTATTACTAGAGATATTGATTATTTACAACGTTTTCAGCGCTTGCGAATTAATATGAGTATTCCGACTGGGAGTGAATCAGTGAGGCGGGATTTTGAACCGCGATCGCCTAGCGTTAGAGCCCGATTAAATGCCATCATTAAACTGAAGCAAAGTATTGACTCTTTTAAAGGCTTTGTTCCCAAAATCTCGATCACGATTACTCCCTTACTCCCGACTCTCCCCACTGATGAAGCTGCTTTTATTAGTAAATTAGCTGTTGCTGATAGAGTGGTAATTCAAGATTTTCATCCTAATCATCGTCGTTCCCTCATAGCTTCAACCCGCCAAGAAGCTGAGGAAATTAAGAAAAAATATGATTGGTGGTATAATGCAGAAAATTTTAGTTACCTCAAATTTAAAGAGAAGTTATTTAATCAACTTCCAGGTGTAGAAATTAAAGAAGGTAAGGAGGGTTTTGGGTATGAGTAATCCCATTGCTAATTGGTGGCGTAGTCAGCAATTTAACTCGGCTTTGAAAAGTGGTGATACAAAAAAAGCAATACAGTTATTGCAAGTTATTCAAAAATCAGGTGCAAGTTTTTCTTGGATAGAGAAATTATTTAGGGATAAGCTAAAAATTGAGCGCTATTCCCAAGATTATAAACGTGAGATAGAAAATTTAACTAAACAAATAACATCTGCGCCTAATCAAACAGATAATATCACATTAGCGCCAGACAAAAAGTTTATTAAATTTATCTATGAAACTTTTAATTTAGTCCAGCATGATGAATATAAACTACAGGTGACTGGGATTGATCAAGAAATATTTGATGGGTTGGAAGCGAGTCTGGTTGAATACCTACAAGCAGAGTTTAGTAAATTTTCTGAACAACAGTTAGCCATTAAACTAGAAGATGCTTTAGAAGACATTAATAACTTAAAAATTGGACAAGACCCAAACTACAGTTTTAGTTTGACTCCTCATGTCTATTTTATGAAGTTTTTTTTAGAAAATGTCTATTGTGTATATTTAGCATGGTTTTTAATTTATCAGGATGGATTACTACCGACGCAGATGAAAATTCTTGATATTGGCTCAGGTCCAGGAACAGTTGCTTATGGTTTAGCTTTATTTATTAAAAGTAGTCTTAACTTTTTTAATCTTCCTCCAATCCATATATCCTATTACTCTTTAGAACAACAAGATGGTTTTCAATTTAGAGGACTTCAGTTTTGGCGAAGATATATCGAATCCCAGTTAACTCCCATCAATACTTACTTTCGCTTTGTAACTGCTGACCTGTTTACTTGGAATTATCAAGCTGCTAATTTACCTCGTGATTTTTTTGATTTTATTGTCATTTCTCACTGTTTCTTTGCAGATAGAAATAAAAGAATACAAATTCATAATATTTATAAAGAAATCATTAGTAAAAGCTTAACTTCTCAAGGTTATGTTCTGCTAGTCATACAGGATAAGAAATTATTTAAGTTTTATAACTCTCAACAAAGTGACGATGTAGAACAGGAAAAAAATGTCGTTATCCAGTTTCTGTCTGATTTAGGTTTAAAGCTCGTACGGTATAAATATTTAACATCTACCGATTCTCGCATCAATTACTCTGCTAGTAACTTCGCAAAATTTGCTAGGGAAAATTTACCTAAGCAATTGCATATGAATCGAATTATTCATAAATATTTTTCTCAAAAGTATGACTCTAACTATACATTAGATGATTATGTAATTTTGGCACAAAAATAGACTTATAGCAGTTATCACCTCAATAATGTAAACAGAACTCATCCATACTCCGCGAACCTTTGCGCTTACCTTTGCGAACCTTTGCGTTTAAACCTCATTCTCACCTCAATTCCAATGATTGCTAACACTCTAATAGATAAAACATGGCATGGTAAACTTAATTTAGTATATGCCGATCGCCTCAATAGTACCCAGTTAATTTACAGTCACAACCAAGCCCCCCTGAAGGTACAACGCCCATTTTATCCAGAGGGTGCGGAAATTTGTCATAGTGTCATATTACACACGGCTGGGGGTGTGGTGGGAGGCGATCGCCTATCCTCCAATATCCACCTCCAAACCAATGCACAAGCATTAATTACTACATCCGCAGCTAGTAAAATATACGGCACTAACGGACTGCAAGCTAGGCAAAATATTGACATCCAAGTTGATGCAGGTGCTTGTTTAGAATGGCTACCCCAAGAAACAATTGTGTTTAACGGGGCAATTTATCGCCAAGATTTACGGGTAGAATTAGCACCTGGTGGTAGTTGGTTAGGTTGGGAAATTACTCGATTTGGGCGGACTGCTAGAGGCGAAAAATTTTTACAGGGAGAATGGCGATCGCATACGGAAATTTGGCAGCAAGGCGTACCCTTGTGGATTGATCGCCAATACTTACCGGGTAGCGAAGCAGTTTTTCACAGTCCTCACGGCTTGGCGGGACAACCAATAGCAGGTAGTCTAGTTTGGGTGGGAAGTGATATTTCTGCCGAATTCTTGGCAAAAGCACGGAGTTTATGGGATGGTTCTGGGGAAGTTGGTATGACTCGGTTACAAAATGGATTTTTGTGTCGATATCGTGGTGCTTCTACCTCTGAGGTGAGAAACTGGTTTACGGTTGTCTGGGAGTTGCTGCGAGGGGATTTTTTACATCGTGGTGGCTGTGTACCCAGAGTATGGCAGGTTTGAAAGAACCGCCAAGAAGCCAAGAACGCCAAGAGGAACAGAAGAATGCAATTGACACCACAGGAAAAGGATAAGTTATTGATTTTTACGGCGGCTTTGTTGGCTGAGAGGCGTAAAAATAGGGGTTTGAAGTTGAATTATCCAGAAGCAGTAGCCTATATTTCGGCGGCGATTTTGGAAGGTGCGAGAGATGGACAAACTGTCGCAGAATTGATGAGTTATGGGACTACTCTGTTATCACGAGATGATGTGATGGAGGGTATCCCGGAAATGGTGCATGAGGTGCAGGTAGAAGCAACTTTTCCTGATGGAACTAAGTTGGTGACAGTGCATAATCCGATTAGATAATTATTACAAAAAGGTAAAAATATGATTCCAGGGGAAATTATTACTCCAAATGGTGAAATTGAGTTAAATGCTGGTCGTTTTGTTATTAAGTTAATGGTGGGAAATACAGGCGATCGCCCGATTCAAATCGGTTCACATTTTCATTTTTATGAAGTGAATGCAGCATTGAGTTTTGAGAGGGAACAAGCGAGGGGAATGCGTCTGGATATTCCTGCGGGTACAGCAGTGAGGTTTGAACCAGGAGATGAGAAGGAGGTGAGTTTAGTGGGTTTGGTGGGGAGTCGTGAAGTTTATGGATTTAATGGGAGGGTTAATGGGAAGATTTAAACGCAAAGGTTCGCGGAGGTAAGCGCAAAGGTTCGCGGAGTTAGAGGTTGTTGACTACGCGTTTGATTCCTTCTTTGAGTTGGAGGACGTTAAAGTTGAGGAGGAGACCGAGTTTACATTTGGTGAGTTTGAGGTAGGTTAAGAGTTGGACTGAGTGAATTGGTTGGAGTGATTCTACAGATTTGACTTCGATGATTACTTTATTTTCTACTATTAAATCCAATCGATAACTGCAATCCAATTCCACCTTTTCATACACAAGCGGTAATGGAACTTGCTTCCTGACATTAAACCTCTTCCTCAACTCATAACACAAACACTCCTCATAAGCTGACTCCAATAAACCCGGCCCCAACGCCGTATGTACCCGCATTCCACAACCAATAATCGCCCCACTCAAATCATTCTCATCCATACTCCGCGTACCTTTGCGCTTACCTTCGCGTACCTTTGCGTTTAAATCTTATCATTATTATGCCTTACAAAATCTCTCGCCGCGCCTACGCAGAAACCTACGGTCCCACAATAGGCGATCGCATCCGATTAGCAGACACAGAAATATTTATCGAAGTAGAACAAGACTTCACCACCTACGGCGACGAAGTGAAATTTGGTGGCGGTAAAGTTATCAGAGACGGAATGGGACAATCCCCCATTTCTAACGCCGATGGCGCAGTAGATTTAGTCATTACTAATGCTTTAATTCTCGATTGGTGGGGTGTTGTCAAAGCCGATATTGGCATTAAAGACGGCAAAATTTTCAAAATAGGTAAAGCCGGAAATCCCTATATTCAAGACAATATAGATATTATTATTGGCCCTGGAACTGAAGCTTTAGCAGGGGAAGGAATGATTCTCACGGCTGGCGGTATTGATAGCCATATTCATTTTATTTGTCCCCAGCAAATTGAAGTGGCGATCGCCTCTGGAATTACTACCATGTTAGGTGGTGGTACTGGCCCCGCTACAGGGACAAACGCCACCACCTGCACCCCTGGCCCCTGGAATATGTACCGGATGTTACAAGCTGCTGATGCTTTCCCTGTCAACTTAGGATTTATGGGTAAAGGTAACACCAGTCAACCCCAAGGAATTGTCGAACAAGTGCTAGCCGGCGCAATGGGGTTAAAACTGCATGAAGACTGGGGAACTACCCCTGCTACCATTGATACTTGTCTGAGTGTTGCTGATGAGTATGATGTGCAAGTGGCAATTCATACTGATACTTTGAACGAAGCCGGATTTGTCGAAGATACTATTGCAGCATTCAAACATCGGGCTATTCATACTTACCACACCGAAGGCGCAGGGGGCGGACACGCACCAGATATTATTAAGGTTTGCGGACAAGCCAACGTTTTACCATCTTCAACTAATCCCACACGCCCTTACACCGTGAACACCCTAGAAGAACATCTAGATATGTTGATGGTGTGTCATCACCTCGATTCCAGTATTCCCGAAGATGTGGCTTTTGCTGAGTCTCGCATTCGTCGAGAAACCATAGCTGCGGAAGATATTTTGCACGACTTAGGCGCATTTAGTATGATTGCTTCTGATTCCCAAGCAATGGGGCGAGTCGGTGAAGTGATAATTCGCACTTGGCAGACATCCCATAAAATGAAGGTACAACGCGGAAGCCTTCCCGGAGATGGACTTGCAGATAATAATCGGGCAAAAAGATATGTTGCTAAATACACAATTAATCCAGCAATTACTCATGGTATTGCCCAGTATGTTGGTTCAGTGGAAGCGGGTAAACTTGCAGATTTATGTTTGTGGCGACCAGCGTTTTTTGGTGTGAAACCAGAAATAGTCATTAAAGGAGGAATGATTGCTTGGTCACAAATGGGCGATGCTAATGCTAGTATTCCCACACCTCAGCCTGTGCATACAAGACCGATGTTTGGTAGTTTTGGCGGGGCGCGTCACGCCACATCTTTAACCTTTGTTTCCCAAGCTGCTTTAGAAAGAGAAATTCCCAGCCAGTTAGGTTTAAAAAAATCTGCTGTCGCCGTTTCTGGGACACGTCAAATCAGTAAACGAGATATGAAGCTAAATGATGCTTTACCACATATTGAAGTAGATGCAGAAACCTATCAAGTTAGGGCTGATGGTGAATTACTAACTTGTGAACCCGCAACCGTTTTACCAATGGCGCAAAGATACTTTTTGTTTTAGATGATGACAGAACAATATACAGATTACGATAGTCCCTGGAAAGAAGTAATTGAATTATACTTTCCCAGATTTCTAGAATTCTTTTTCCCCCTAGCTGAAGCTGCTATCGACTGGACACGCCCTTATGAATTTCTGGATACAGAATTACAACAACTAGAACCTGATGCCGAAATTGGTCGGCGTTGGGTCGATAAAGTAGCAAAAGTTTGGTTACTTGACGGTCAAGAAGCTTGGGTATTGGTTCATGTAGAGGTTCAAGGTCAATATGACAGCAAATTTCCTGAACGGATGTATACCTATAATTACCGCTTGTTTGACCGTCATAAAAAGCCAGTGATTAGCTTGGCTGTTTTAGCCGATGAACAGGCGAATTGGCGACCTTCCAACTACAGCTATCAACTAGGGGGATGTCGGGTGAGTTTAGAGTTTCCCATAGCCAAACTTTTGGACTATGAACAAGCATGGGAAACTTTAGAACAAACTACCAACCCTTTTGGGATAATAGTAATGGCGCATCTCAAGACTAAAGCGACGCAACGAAACCCAGAAAGTCGGTTACAGTGGAAGTTAAGCTTAGTCAGACAGCTATTTCAACGGGGTTACAGTCGAGAAGACGTTCTGGAATTATTTCGCTTTATTGACTGGGTGATGTTATTACCAGAAGAATTAGCGCTGAGTTTTAAAACAGAAGTGAAAAGTTACGAGGAGTCCAGTAGAATGCGGTACGTAACAAGTATTGAAAGATTAGCAAAACAAGAAGGAATTGAACAAGGACTTGAACAAGGACTTGAACAAGGAATTATCCAAATGGGTCGAGATAATGTGATTGACATTCTCGAAACTCGTTTTGGAGAAGTACCAGATTCCATTGTTTCAGTTATCAATGGCATAGAAGAGGCATCTGTACTGAAAATGCTGCTGAAAAGAGCGATCGCTATTTCTTCTATAGCAGAATTTCAGCAAGTTTTAGATGATTTAACTACTAGAGAATGAGTGTAAATGCACATTTGTTTTAGAGGATGTCTCAGAAGTATCAGTTTTATCCAGATCCCCCCTTACCCCCCTTAATAAGGGGGGGAAAATTAATCAAAGTCCCCCTTTTTAAGGGGGATTTAGGGGGATCTACAGGTGTTTTATGCAACACGAAAAAGTTTTCAGACATCCTCTTAGAGTTACGATCAAAGCGTTAAACATTTTGTCTGAATTGAAAAGTCATGTTACCTTTTAAGAAAAAAATTGTCACCGATGAAGCTATGCATCCGGTCGGAGTTTTGATTGATTATCAAGATTGGCAACAAATAGAAAAAATCTTGGCAGCTTATCAGCTACTACAAAAAGAAGAGTTTAATTTAAACCAATATACTGGTGTCATTAAACTGAATCAAGACCCATTAGAGTATCAACAGCAGATCAGGGATGAATGGCATTGACGATAAAACTTATACAACAGGATAATATGATTACCACAAGATCACAGACTCTTCTACACATCGCTACCCCATGAGTTCCCCATCTTCTCGCTTTGAAAAAATCCTGGTTGTCGATGACTCTCCTGATAATGTGTTTTTGATCAAAACGATTTTGCAGGGAGAAGGCTACATTATTAGCACAGCAGAAAACGGTGCTGATGCCTTGGTAGAACTGGAAAAATCACCTTGTGACTTGGTATTACTGGATTTAATGATGCCAGGAATGGATGGGTACGAAGTCACCAGACGCATTCGTGGAGATACGAAGTTTCAGCCATATATCCCCATTCTGCTGATTACAGCCCACGATGCGCCCAATGTCGCTAAAGGGCTAGACTTGGGTGCTGATGATTTTATCCGCAAACCCGTAACATTAGATGAATTATTAGCAAGGGTGCGATCGCTCTTACGGTTGAAGCGTAGTATAGATGAACGTGATGAAATTGCCCGTCAACGTCAAGATTTTGTTTCTCGCCTCACACACGATTTACGTACACCTTTAGTAGCTGCTGACCGGATGTTGATGCTATTTCAGCAGGGGGTTTTGGGAACTTTATCGCCGCAAATGCAAGAAGTAATCACTATCATGGCTCGGAGCAATCTTAATTTGCTGTCGATGGTGAATACTTTATTAGAAGTTTACCGCTTTGAAGCCGGTCGCAAAACCTTGGTATTCCAAGAAGTTGATTTAATGCAGTTGTTAAAAGAGGTAGTTGGGGAACTGACACCCTTAGCACAAGACAAAGCCCTATCTATCAAACTGGATTTGTCTGGAGATACAACTAAATGTATTATGATGGGCGATCGCTTAGAACTGCATCGTTTATTTACAAATTTAATTGGTAATGCTATCAAATTTACAGAATCCGGCTCAATAAATATCCGGCTTAACACGCAAACGCAAAGTAATACAATTAACATAAAAATAGCTGACACAGGCATGGGTATTCCGCCTGAAGAAATAGAAACGTTATTTGAACGATTTCGTCAGGGAAGCCACAAAACTTCTGGTAGTGGCTTGGGATTGTACCTTTCTCGCCGGATTGTCGAGGCACATCAGGGCAATATCCTGGTAAATTCTGAATTAGGTAAAGGTAGTGTTTTCAACATTAGTTTACCCATCAAACAATAATAAACCAATGATAAATTATGATTTATCAAACTTAAAACTTAGAAAATTTGTAATTCATAATTCCCATAGAAATTACTTATCTATTAAGTAAGTAGGTTAACAGAAAAATTTAAAGGTATGTAAAGAAAAGTTAACCTAATTGGCTTTGTTAAATTTAGTACGTTCTGTCCGGTGTTTTCCTTTTTTACCTCTGGTTTCAACACCATCCATAACTGCATACGCTAGTTCTAATTCATCCTCAAACATTTTTCCAGCAATTTCATCTCGTTTAAGATGTTGCCATTCTAATTCAATTGGATTCATTTCCGAGCAATATTTAGGAAGGAAAAACATATATAAACCCATTTGTTCCCACTTTGTCCATAATGCCTGAACTTCTTTACAACAATGTATTGGTCCATTATCTTGAACTATGACTCTCATTCGTTTACTTTCAGATGCTTCTTGCGCCTCTTGTTCCATCATTTTGATGTAAGAACTGCGCTTAACTCCTCCAATTACTAGACCATAAATAAAGCTAATTAATGGCTGAAATAGCCCAATAATACTGATTCTGCGTCCACGTCTTTTTGTTTGTTCGAGCTTTTTTTGTTCTCCTTTTTGATAGTATGTATAACCTGAATCACTCCAAGCTGAAAATCCTGATTCATCCAAATATTTTAGGTCTATTTCTCCACTAGCCGCAGCCAGTTCTAACATATCCATATC
>NZ_CP007203.1:5274230-5278645 GCF_000340565.2 Nodularia spumigena CCY9414 | reverse complement strand
TGCCTTGATAGCATCAGCCTCACAAGCAAATTATCTTGTGATAACTTTCAATTCCTTAACAGCTTTTTCTTCAGCCTTGATAATTTTTTGTGAAAGCTTACGCAGGTCTGATTCTTTTCTCACTTGGCTCTGTACGACCAACCCATCTTTGCTCTATGTCCCCGTAAGTTATTTGATTTTCTTTAAATGAATATCCTGATAATTCGCTTTCGACAAATTCCGAATCGGCTAAATTCGATCCCGCCGCATTTAAGGCAATTACCAAAAATATTGTATCTAGTCCTTTAATAAAGAGTTTATCCATGACTCTACCCAATTTATCATCGTTTAGGTATTCTGGTTTTACTCCGGCTCCTATCAAATGTTCACAAGCTATTGTTTCAAAAAATTTGGGGAACATATATAGTGGTTGAGATACAAATCCTAACCCATTTAAAATCATGGCTTTGACCGCATGACCAGGGCTGACCTTTTCTCCTTTTTCTTCACCTATTAAATCATTAATGATTTCTACCAACCCAATGGCATCTACCATTCCTGCTACTATGCCTAAATGATCTATATTTTGGATTTGGATTTCTTTTACATTCAACATCACAACAGGATTCTCCATGAATTCTGTTTTGATTTTCTCATTTCTATTTTGGTTAACAATTAATTTTTCTAAACTTTTTCGGGATTTTCGCATTTCTCCTGGAATCCAGGTTTTTACCTGAAAGCTTTGCTCATTGGCAGTTGCTTAGGTTTCTAAGACTAATTCTTATTAAGCCTCTTTCTTCTTAATTTAGTTTAGTTCTTATGTACTACTTTAGCGCTCTTTTCTTGATGTGTGACAGTTGAGGGTGCGGAATGTGGGGTAGATCACATGGTCTACAGTCGGTTATGAAAATCAACAGGCACGGACGCGCCAAAGTCATTACACAGCAAGAGATACAGTTAATTTTTACCCACGGCTTGAACAATGACCGGGATAGAATGCTGTTTGGTGTGTGCCTGTTTAGTGCCTGTAGAATCCGGGAATGTGTAACGCTACAAACTCAAGACATCTACACACCCAAGGGTGAAGTTAGATCGCAATTCGTGATCAGGAAGTCAAACACTAAAGGCAAACTGGCCACAAGGTCTATCCCAGTGATTGAAGACTTGCGGCGGCTATTGGCTGATTATTCCCGACTAGCTGGTAATGTTTACCTGTTTCCCGGTCGTAGCAACGGACATATCAGCCATGACTCAGCAGCTCGTATTTTAAGGAAAGCTTGCGAACAAGTAGGAATCATTGGAGTGAGTACGCACAGCTTTAGAAGGACTGCTTTAACCCAGATGAGTAACGCTGGCATTCCTTTGAGGGTAATTCAGGAATTGTCAGGGCATAGGAATTTAGAACAGTTACAGAGATATTTAGAGGTGAGTGATGATCAGGTGTTGGGGGCGGCTGCTGCTTTGTCGATGCTGTCACCTGCTGTGGAAGTCAGTAAATACAAAATTTGACGACATTACACAGGATGGGGCTTCACCCCAGGAGTTAACACGGGATTAGACGGGTTTAAAAGCAAAAATTTTTAGTCACGCACTAAAAAATGTGTTATTACAATAGTATTACTCTTATAAAGAGGCTATTAACTTATGTACACCTTAAAAATTCGTAGAGTTGGAAATTCCTTGGGTGTAACATTACCTAAAGAAGCCCTGCAAAAACTTAGAGTTCAAGAAGGAGACAGTGTATTTGTCACTGAAACTTCTTCTGGTGTTCATGTGACTGCCTGTAATCCTGACTTTGAAAAAGCAATGTCAGCCTACAGAAAAGTCAGCACAAAATACAGAAATGCACTTCATGAGTTAGCGAAATGAATGGTATTTTCTGGCTAGATGAGACAATTGTTACAGTTATACATGAAGACCAATTAGCACAGCATGGCGGTCTTGCTGGTGTGCGAGATAACAACTTGTTTTTAGCTAGTTTAGATAGACCGAAGAATTTACTTGCTTATGGTGAACCCACACCCACCATATTTGATTTAGCTGCGGCTTATGGTTATGGATTTGCAAAAAACCATGCTTTTATAGACGGTAATAAACGGGTAGCTTTCGCAGTGATGGCTACCTTTCTCGAATTAAATGGATATTCATTAGATGTTCCAGAACCGCAAGTTGTTTTAATAATGGAACGACTAGCAAACGGTCAAGAAAGTCAAGAAACAATATCAGAATGGCTTCAAGAAAATTCTATTAAATATTAATGGTAAAAATAAGGCAAAGACAAGAACCGCAAAAATGCCCCTCCAGAATCGCCTAGAGGGGTATTGAAATTACTTTTATGTGCAATTAGTCATGCAATTTTAGGGTAGAGCCGATCCAAAACTGTCTTGACGCTGGTGTGTTGCCAGTCTTTACCCCGCTTGGATTTGTAGCCATTTTCATTCAGATATTGTGCGATCGCTCTCAAAGACTTCCCTGATTTGTGGTGTCTTCTGATAATCTCTATAACCTGCTGCTCATCGTCACTGGGGACTAATTCACCCTCTACCGAGTGCTGACCAAAAGCAGGGGGAGCAACGCGATTTTGTGAAGTTGGGTCAAAAAGTAGCGATCGCCAATAACCTCTTCTCAGTAGCAAAATAAATTTATCACTTAATGTTGCGTATAAATACATAAATACTTTCTACCTGTTCTGTAATGGCGACAAAAAAAGGTAAAATTCCCTTTAAATAGTGTTTTTAGATAGGGAATATCTGCCTTTTATGACAAAAAATATATGTGCAAGTCTTGATTTAAATACATCAATAAAAACTTTTCAATCGAATGCTACAAAACTTTTAGATTTTGCGAATATCCCAGAATGGGATGGGAAAAAGCTCAAAGAGCGAGAAGAAGAAATTAGAGTTCAGGCACTCATTTTAGCTGGACAATGTATGGCTATTTTATTATATAATCTTTCGATATCACCGAAGATTCTTGACTACTCTGTTGCTCAAACACAAGGATGGAGAAGCACAAAAACACAAAAACATGGTTATAAAAAGCGACAAATAGTAACAATTGGAAATGTCGAAGTAACTTTAAACTTACCTTATGTACTTGAACGAAATCCGAAAAGTAAAAAATCTGATAGTTCTTCACTCAATAAGCAAAAAATCAAAACCTCAAATCAAGGATTTTGTCCGTTTTTAAAGTGGCTAGGGATGTCTGAAGGTATTACCCCTTTGGTTTGGTCAACAATTGCCAAATATGGTACAATAGCAAGTTCTTTTGATGCAGCACATTCGACTCTGATAGATTGGGGAATAAATGTTAGTTTAAAACGAATCGAACGTCTGACTTACCTTTTTGGTAAAATTGGTATTAATCTTCGCCAATCGAAAATATTACATCTGGAGATGGATAACTTATCTGATAGTAATGTTCTCAAAGACCAACGAGTTGTCATCGCTGTAGATGGTGGAAGAACTAAAATTAGGTTTAATAAAAAAGGTAGACCCAGTAGCAAAACAAACCGTCATGGCTTTGTCGGTGAATGGATGGAGCCAAAGTTACTAACAATTTATGTCGTAAATGAACAAGGTAAAAAAATTAGAACATCAGCAATACCTATTACTAATGATGGCACATATTCCGGTTATAAAGAGTTTCTGAAAATTTTAGAAATGTACTTAGTAAATTTGGGGATAAGCCAAGCTAAACAGGTGTTATTGATTGCCGATGGTGCAGAGTGGATATGGATACACATTCCCCCGTTATTAAAAAAGCTAAAATGTCCATCCGAAACTTATCAATTATTAGATTTGTATCACGCTGTATCACATTTAAAAGATTTTGCTGATGCTGCTTTTAGTACAGATAATGAAAGTCAATTATGGTTTAAAAAAGCTCGAAAAGCTTTAAAGAAAGGGCAAACGCTAGATTTAATGAGAAACATGGGTGAATTTATCTCTGGCGCGACTGGAGAACGCTGTAAAATTTTAGTGCGAGAGCGAAATTATATTTTAAAAGCCTATAGAAGGAGGCTGTTAAAATATAACGAGGTGGCATCTCAAAAGCTTCCTCTTGGTAGTGGCGCAGTTGAAAGTTTAATTCGTCAAGTTGTTAATTTACGCATGAAAGGAAACAGTAAGTTTTGGTTACAAAATAATGCAGAAATTATGTTACATCTGCGTTGTCAATGGATAGCTAAAACTTGGGATAATTTTTGTGATTCTATTTTTAATTCTTTGATCAAATCCCCAACTGGGTAATAAATTTTATACTTTAATTCTTCCTTTAATTTATTTTCTGCTGTAATTGATACCAAACATTCAAGAGATATTACAGAAAATTTTGGAAATAATCGTCAAATGATTTACTAGCAATCTTTTTGAGATATCTCATCAAGATAATTTATCGTGTAAATACGTTTATATATTGTAAATAAAATTACTTTG
>NZ_CP007203.1:5262585-5274170 GCF_000340565.2 Nodularia spumigena CCY9414 | reverse complement strand
AGGATCTCTTTGAGGTAATTTTATTATAAATATTTTCAAGTTTTTATAGTTACAAAATAAATGTGCCAATGCGTAATCTAACGAGTCCACAAATAGTCATAATTATCTGCTCGTATTTAGAGGAATTTAATCTAAATCTTTCTTGAGCTACTCTAAATATCTTCACTAAACGAATTAAATGTTCTACAAATATGCGCTCTGATGCCAGTTCTTTATTTTGAATTTTTTGTTCAGAACTTAATTCTTTTTTTCTAGGCTTTTTTTCAGGTGTTTTAATTGATTTCTCTCCTTGGTAAGCTTTGTCACCGGAAAATTTTTGTTTCTCTTCAAACCCATTTTTATTTTCCCGAAATAAATTTATGTCACTTTTTCGTCCTGGCTCACCAGCTACTACATCAACAATATCTCTACCATTAGGCAGAACAATTAATTGACTTTTTCTAGTGTGCATTTTCTTCTTACCTGAGTAATATTTTTCCTGCTGTTGATACTCTGAAGGTCTTTCTATGGGCTGTTCATAGCTATCTACGATTAGTTCAAAGTCTGTTAAAACTTCTTTAACAATTTCATAGTCACTGGAGTTTTTTTTACCTGTTCTACTAAACTTGGTGGTAATAATTCTCCCAATAATGGCAACCAATAGTTAAACGTATCATTTGCAGTTGTTTCACTCACGCCAAATTGAATACCCAATAGTTGAAATGTGGTTAAATGTCGTAAATATGTTAGGGTGAGAATTATTTGCTCCGATGGTGATAATTTTGGTCTGCGACCACCTCCACCCAGAATAATTCTCACTTTTCTATCTTCAAGCAATTCTCGTTTATGATTGTGCAGTTTAATGGCTTTGTCTAAAAGTTCCTGCAACTGTTCATATTTCAGCCCTACTAAACGCTGTGCTTCCTGGGGATTATTTTGGATATAATCGAATATACTGCTCATAATGCTTTACTAAAAATAGCATTTTATACTCTTATACCATAATTTTATTCTTTTTCGGAGATGTCTAAAGAGCAAGATTTGTTGTCTCGATTGCGCGATGAAAATGATAGAATATCAAAACTCTCCTCCGCACTGAACCAAACGCAACAAGATCTAGCCGCAACATGGAAAGATCTGGCTGGTCGAGAAACGTTGTTGACGGCGACGGCAGATGATTACGCCGGTTGGGAGCAGCGTTTGGTCGAGGTGACAGCCTTGATCTCTGCGATTCAAACAGAAATCAATACCCTCAACACGGAACTTCTCGCCGCCATCAAAGGTATTCAGGCAACCCCGCAGACGATGTCTGCCATTGTCACTGATGCCCGAGGATTGGCGACCCATGGGGCAATACTGGGATTTGTACAATCAGCCGGTCGGCTCCATGCCCTGGAAACCTGTGAAGGCAATGTGCAACTGAGCTACTTCGATACCCAGGGGCGGATGCGGCAAACCAACTACGATGCCACCGCTGATAGTCGAAATGCGGCCTTTGAACAGTGGATTCCGGATGCCCCGCAGGCCTGTCTCAACTTCAACCTCAGCAATAGTGTTGTGACGTTGAGCACCACACTATCCCTGCCTACAGAGTGGAGTATTGAAACCTGGTTTGTCTATCCCTTACCCAACACAGAAGAATGGAACACCCTGGTTGGGGGAGACGGTGGCAGCCATGTTGTGGCCAGGCAGGGCAACCGATTAGGTATTTATCTGCCCGATGCTATCCAGGATCAGCACTTTGTTGATAGCGGCTGCAATCTAGATCGGTTAACTCCCGGTTGGCATCATCTGACGGCGGTGGGTAAAGCTGATACCACCCTGTTCTATATCGACGGCCAAAAGGTAGGCGACACCAAAGCCAAAGCTCTGGCCGATGCCGAAAACAAACTCCGGAAAACGCCTGATGATGAGGCTGCCAAGCAGGCTGTTGATGCCATCAAGAAGGCGACGGTTAAAGTAAGTCGCAGTGTGCGCGTTATTGGCAATGCCCAAGCAGGGGATCAACCCTTTGGCCAATTGTCCGAAGTCCGTATCTGGGGAATCGGTCTCAGTGCAGATGAAATTGCCGTCAACAGCAAAACCTTACTCAGTGGCAATGAACCAGGGTTATTGGCCTATTACCCCATGGGCGAAGCAGATGGAGAGAACGTACGCGACCATTCTGGCAACGGCAACAATGGCACCGTATCCGGTGCTAGTTGGTGGGCTTCCGCCGCACCCATCGGTAGCCTAGCCAAGCGCGTAATGCAGTTCGATGGGTTCAACGACTATGTGGAAGTGCCCTACGAGCCAGCCCTCAACCCTAGCCAATTTACGGTCTCCTTGTGGGCAAAAATCACCGGCGAAGAAGGTGCAGGACGCTCTCTACTCACCTCCTCTGATGCAGATGAAAAAGGCGGCTATTCTATCCAGGCCAATTCAAGAAACAAGTGGGAATTGACTGTCGGCGATGGCAACTGGTCAACCATTATCGGCCCCGATGTCGTTTCCAACATCTGGACACATATCGCCGGTACCTATGACGGCAACATGCTCAGGCTCTATGTAGATGGTGTTCTATGCGGGACATTGGAGACGGCTTATACCCCCAATGGCAGTTGCCCGCTACGTATTGCTGCTGCTGGATCAGGGGGGAGTCCAGCGAGCTTCTTCCCCGGTCAAATGGCCGAGTTTCGCATCTGGGACGTCGCCCGCACCCAGGCCGATATTCAGGCAGATATGCACAACCGCGTGAGTGAGCAATCGCCTCACTTGGTTGCTTACTATCCTCTGGATGAAATCAAGCCAGGAAGCACAGCCCGTATGGTTCCAGACCTAGTCGGCAACCATCACGGTACGGCAATGGAAGCACTGACGGCGCACAGTCCCGTCCTCTCCGATGATCAAGAATCTCCTCTGAGTTCGATCCATAATGTCTGTCTCGACTTCAATGGGACGAAGGATTATGTAGAAGTTCCTTACACCGTGATGCAATTTGATGGGGTAGATGACTATCTGGAACTAGCACGGCCACTGCCCATTTTCTCAAGTTCGTTCACCGTTTCTATGTGGGTAAAAATTCCGACTCATAAGCGGGGAATCTTGCTAGGAGACTATGGTCTGGAAAACACACTCAATATCAACTTTGAGATCGCTGCGGATGGAAGATTGAGATTTTTCTGGTATGGCACGCCAGACCTTTATAGCGTTCTAAAGCTAGAGATCAATGAATGGCACTTTATTAGCTTCGTCAGAGATCGCGAAAACCAGAAAATTTACACTTATGTGGATGGTGTTCTAGACCTGGAACACTCCGGAGCGATTGATGACAAAACTGCTTCCGTTGCTCACCGCATTGGGCGCGATGTACGGGGCAGTGACCACGGCACTGTGTTTGAGGGGCGTATGGCTGATCTTCGGATCTGGAATGTCGCCCGTACCCAGAATGACATTCGGGCAGACATGTACACGCGCCTGAGCGGAAAAGAACCAAACCTGGTCGCGTATTTCCCGCTCGATCAAATCCACCTGGAAGGTACAACACCGATTGTGAAAGATTTGGCTGGCAACTATCACGGCACCCCAAGGAGTGGGGTACAGCCAGCCGCAGACAATGTTCTGCCTGCAATCCGGGAAAATGTTCAGGCAATTATGAACAACCAACCTCCTAGCAACCGCAATCGCGGCATCGTTAGCCAGGTGTTGACCGTCGAAGACAATACCCTGCCCATTGGTGGCGATGCCCTGGTCTCTGCGGAGTACAGCACCGTCACCCTGGATCCAACCGCCAAGCGCAAGGTCGCGATCATGCGGCGCTTCCTGGGTTCACCCACCACCAATGGGGCCACGCTGCTGCCGGATAAGCGAATCGAAACCCTGGAACTGAAGTGGATTGGTAATGCCCAATTTGCCCCGACCCTGCTGGGGTACATCGAAGGGCCGCCGCCCGTACCCAGCGAGAACTTGACCATCGAAGGAGACTACAACGGTGCCACCTCGGTGGAGCTGACCATGTCGGAAGATGTGGAGTTTAGCTGGAACCGCGCCCAAGATAGCGGTTTGGGTGCAGCTGCGGAAATTTTTGCCGGGGCCGAGACAGAGGCTGAAGCCGGTCTCGGATTCACAACCAGAGTTGCCGTGATGCGAGCAGGTTTTAAGGGTAATTTTGACTTTAGCTACCAGTTTTTGAATAAGAGTAACATTACCTCCAGTTCTTCCCTGAGCATGACTGATAAACTGGAACTGCGAGGCACGCCGGAAGAAAGCCCGAAATTCCCCCATTTAGGTACACGGTTTATTCCCAAAAATATTGGCTATGCCTTGGTTGTTTCGGCAATATCCGATGTGTTTGTAACTCGACTGGCTCGTAGTGGTAGAATGGTGGGCTACCAAGTACAGCCGGTTGATGGTATTCCCCCAGATGTGAATACTATCACCTTCTTGATGAATCCTGCCTACACCATGAATGGTAGTTTAGATGGGCTGACCGGTAGCACTGCCACTAGCGATCGCTTCTTTAAGCATATCCCCGAAATGCGATCGCAGTATGGCTCACTTTATCCCGCCAGTTACTACCGTCTGCAAGAAGCTTATGACCTGAAACGCGCGATTGAAGCTGAGGATAAACGACGGGAATCTTACTTCTCTAACTTTGATGTGCGTACAGTCGATGAAACCTCTTTAAACCGCAATATTGACAGTGGCGATGCACCCACCACCATTGGTTTACAACGGGAAGAAGACAAGCCTAGTACTCAGATGACCGAGGAAGAAAAGAAAAAGGCTGAAGAGGAAAAGCTGCAAAATCTCCAGGCTAATGCCAATGCCAATGTTGAGACACAAAGCAAGGCTACCCAAGCTAAACAAGCGGAGATTCAAAGTAAAATCGGCGACCAAGAGAAACGAGTACAAGCTACTAACAGTTTTGCTGGTTGGCAGAAACGCATGGAAAGCCTGCAAATTCGCGCAGCTAAACGCAACATTGTCAATACCTATGTTTGGGATGCAGACGGTGGACTGCGAACTGAGCAACAAAGCTTTGCCAACACTGTAGAGCATACTATTGGCGGCTCCTTTACTATGAATGCTGCATTGGGAGCAGAAGCAAAATTTGGAGCTATAGCTACGGCTGAACTCACTGCTCAAGCTACGGTAAATCTCACCCAAACCATGAACAAAACTGAAGCCCGGAGCAAAGGTTTTGAGTTGAATGTAGATTTGGGAGGTTTGGAATATAAAGGCATCACCGACTACAAAGATCGCCCCATCCTACCTGGGGAAAAAGTTGACCGCTATCGGTTTATGAGTTTCTACTTGGAAAGTAGCACCGAAAATTTCCACGATTTCTTTAGCTATGTAGTTGACCCAGAATGGCTGCAAAGCAATGATGAAGAAGCGCGGGCGTTGCGTCAAGCCCAAGCCGGCAAACCAAATAAAACCTGGAGGGTGCTGCACCGTGTCACTTATGTAGAACGGCCAGCATTAATGGGTTTTGGTCGCGATATTCGCAAACTACAGGCTAAAGCGGAAATTTCGGAAAATCAACAACTTTTGGAGCAAATTGCCAAGTTGGAGGCGCATAATCGGGAATTGGAGCAGAAACTTGACCACATCCTGAACTACCTGCAACAGTCAAAATAATCGAGTATTCACAAGAGGGGATATAATTTCCCCTCCTCTGGCTTTTGTGCTGTCACCAGACTGGTAAAATCTACCTATAGTTTTGAGAATAAATTACCATGTCTACAACCAAGGGTGCTGATGCTATCGATGAAGCGATCGCTCAGGGAATCGATTTTGATGGTTCTCCCATTCCCCCTGAAAAGCTAGAATTGTATAGCAAAGTCATGGCTTTAGAGGGAAATAGACAGCGTAGTGGCGTATCTAATACTATGCGATCGCGCATTGTGCGAATTGGCGCAAAACATATTCCTCAAGCAGAACTCGATCAATTCCTTGTAGAAGCAGGTTTTGCACCCTTAAAAGAGAAAGAAGTTGCCTTTTTCTACAGTGGTAAGTAAGTGAAATCCTGAATTCTCTAAAACACTTACATATATAAAAAAAGACAGGCATTTCGCCTGTCCTCAAAAGTATTAATTTAGCCAAGAATTTAGAAATTAAGTTCAGCAGCTTGAACTTTTTCAACTTGCTTCTTCTTCAGCACGAGCATAACTTGAGCTAACATGACAAGAGCAATGAATGCAATCATGCCTTTAACTCTGGTTGCGTCTTGCAATACAATTTCTACATCTTTTTGACCAAATCCACCAACATTGGGGTTATTAGTCAAAGCATCACCAGCAGTTACAGATTGACCTTCAGAAACAATCAATTCTGGTCCTGCGGGAATTGTATCAATAGTAGTATCGCCAGATTCTGTTTGGATATTTACTAGATATTTAGCATTACCATACTCATCTTCCTCTTTAGCAATCTTGCTGATTGTGCCAGTAGCGGAAGCATTGTAAATGGTATTATTGCTCTTTTCGCCAGTAGGATAAACTTGTCCACGTCCCCGGTTTGCACCTAAGTGAACTGAATATTTACCGAAGTGAATATTCTTATCGGTGGCGGGGTTGGGAGAAAGAACTGGGAAGACAATTTCTTGATACTGTTCACCGGGTATTGGACCCACAAGAAGAACATTCTCGCTGTCTTCAGTGTAGGGTTGGAAGTAAACATCGCCTACTTCTTCTTTGAGTTCTTCAGAAATGCGGTCTTCAGGTGCAATTTTGAAGCCTTCGGGTAACATCAACACAGCGCCGACGTTCAAACCAACTTTAGAACCATCAGCACCAACTTGTTGGATGTTGGTATCGTAGGGAATTTTCACCACCGCTTTAAATACGGTATCAGGTAACACTGATTGGGGAACTTCTACTTCTGCTGGTTTAGCTGCTAAGTGACAGTTAGCGCAGACAATCCGCCCGGTGGGTTCGCGGGGGGTTTCAGGATAGGTTTGTTGCGCCCAGAAGGGATAAGCCGCAGCGCTTTGGGGCAGGGCTACATCGCTAGTGAAGTAAAATGTCAAGGTAGCGATCGCTATGAGCAATGTTTGCATAATTGCTCTAGCAGTGCGAGTTAAACTCGCTGTGGTACGGGCATTTCTCATCTCTATAAGGACAACGATTAGTTAGTCATTGGTCATTGGTCATTGGTCATTTGTCAAGAGTGATCGTCTCAAGTCTGGACTTTTCACTCAGGATTTTTTTGTACAGACGGGATTGATTGCGTCTCAGTCAGGAAGCACTTAATTAAGACCACCAAGGTTCTTCGTCGGTACGGAAGTCGGTTTCAGTCCAAGGAGTCAAGACGATTTTGTCGTTTTCGGTTTTGGTGTGTGCGAGAGCCAATGATAGAGGTGCTGGACCTCTGACCACCTTACCAGTTGCATCGTACTGGGAACCGTGACAAGGACATTTAAACTTGTTCTCTGCCACATTCCAGGGAACAACACAACCTAAGTGTGTGCAGATAGCATTAATACCGTAATCGCCAATGGCTTCTTTGCTTTCTACGACCATATAGGTGGGGTCGCCCTTGAGTCCTTGAACTAGGGCGCGATCGCCTACGTTGTGACTTGCTAGAAAGCCACTGACACTAACATCGTTACCCAGCTCGTCTTTCGCTGTTGTACCGCCACCAGCGCCGCCGCTAGCAGGTGGAATAAAGTAGTTGACTACGGGATACAATGCACCCAGAGCTACACCAGTCACTGTTCCAAAAGTCAGCAAATTCATGAACTGACGACGGCTCATATCTGGCACGTCCATTGATTCAGAAAATTGAGCCATATTCTACGCGCTCTTTGTGTATTTTGTTAAGCATTCTTACAAGAGTACCAGTAGTTGAGCAACTCCTGTTTGAGTGGAAATGCCAACGCCTACAACGATGCTAATTTTCTTTATTCCAAGATATATTGAGCATCTCTTCTGTTAGCATTACATTTCTTTATATGTCTATCATACTTGAGTTACGGAACGTAACATCATAACTAAATGTAAAATCTAATGGAGAAAAGCTATGACAGGACAGGAATTACGCAAATTATTGCTTGACAAATGGGGATATTCTTACGATGTCCAGTTTCGGCGCACCAAGGGGAAGATATTTCTGCAAGTCATGTGGAAGTATCTGGAGCAAGCTTCTTTTCCCTTGACTGAGGCTGAGTACCAAGAGCATCTTGATAGCATTGCTAATTATCTTCAGGCTTTGGGTGGCGTTGTGCAAGTCCAAACATTTATTGCTCAAACGCGCGATCGCCCCCGACTGGGTAAAGCTGTGAGTATTCCTCTGGATTTAGGTGAACGCGCCTCGGAATGGATTGTTTGAGATGCGATGCGATCGCGCTGAGTCTTGGCACACACTCTGGCGTTTGCTATCGCCCCAGTTTGAGCCACCCATTGATTAACCCAGGAAGAATACTTATAGAGTTTTGTGATCAGAAACACTCTGGGTCAACCAATATAATTGCTAGCGATCGCTTGGATCTGCTATCCATCAATTGACCTTTGTCTTCAAACCGAAATTTATACCCTTCAAACTAACGTTCCGGTTAGATTTTGATAAAGAATGGGTAAAAACTCTATGATCTTTGTATATTCATTTTCATGTAAAACATGATTTTACCGAAAATGTATGTATAATAAGTGATGAAAATTTCAAATAATTGATGTTTAAGTCAATTTAATTCAATCTTAAGTCAATCCTAACTACTCAGGAGTTTTATTGAAGATGAGTAATCATCTAAAATTAGCTAGTTCTCTTGATGATGTGCCATTGCCAGACAAATTACCTCCAATCGTTCTCATAGCTTTTACTCGTCCAGAACTGTTAAAAGAGGTTTTAACTGCAATTAGCCAACAATCCTTATTACCTCCAAAAATAATTGGGTTTATAGATGGTGCAAGAAAGTCAGATGATGAACCTTTGATTGCACAGTGCATTTCCTTATTGGAAGATTTTTCTGCATTAGTGCCAGTTCATATAGTCGCCAGAAAAAATAATTTAGGATGTGACCAAAATGTAATTCTGGGTTTAACAGAGGTTCTTTCTTCTCATAATTCTCTCGTTTATTTAGAAGATGATACTGTTCCTAATGAACATTTTTATGATCGGATGTGCCGATTATTAGAAACTTATCGCGAGTGTAAACAAGTCTGTTCAATTAGTGCCTATGCAAACCTACCAGCAGGATTTGATTCTCAAGTCGATACAGATTTTATCGTGTCTAATCGTGTTTTTTGCTTGGGATTTGCTACTTGGTTTGATCGTTGGCAAGAACTCGATCTAGTTAATCAATCAGCCCAACATAATCCTTTTGGCAGCTTTTATCAAATTCCAGCCACATCCCAAACTAAAATGACAATGGTCAATCAGTTTTGGCTAGAAAAAAATAAACAAACAGATTGGGTTATTACATTCACACTTGCTGCTCTTTATCATCACAAAGTACATATTATTTCCACCACTTCCTTCACCTATAATATTGGATTTGGTCATCCTCAATCGAAAACTTACAAAGGGAAAGAGCCAAGCTGGGTTAATGCTAAATATAAAGCGGATTTCCGTGCCAACAGTTTGCCATCCAGTCTAGAATTACCAGAACAGTTAAAACTTGCTCTGAGTGATACCGATCTAGTTCAGTACTTATTAACGCAGAAAGGATTATGGCTGAATCCATCAGCTTTTCTCTATTTATTGCCAAAATTTCAAAGCTTTCGTAGCAGGGTAATACTGTTCAAGTTGTTCATAACTCGTTTGCCTTTGATGTTGAAGCGTTGGCGTAGTGGTTTACCTACCTAAAGAATATGACGCGCTATATTGCCCAATGAACTTACTTCTATAAACTGCCTAAAAATTTTATCTATGATAGTGCTACGATGAAAAACACTTTGTTAAAAGCTTATGTGTTGGTAATCTAGCAATATGGTTTCTAGTTTTCTTGAAATCTTTGTTAATAGTGGTGACACTGAGAGTTTTAGATTTATACGCTGTGTACTTATCCGTTACATAAAACTTACTCAAACTTACCTATTTAGACTTTTCTATAATAGATAACTTGTACTAGATGGGGTTTGAAGTTTACTTTCTGCTTCATCCTGGTAATGTCGGCATTATCCAGTCCACAGACTAACACTGTCTAACTGACAGCTTTTGACAAATCAATTTTTGATAAATTGATAGCTGCGTTTAAATCTCTATCACACTCAAAACCGCAATTTTCACATTGAAAAACTCTTTCGTTAAGTGTGAGATTTTCTTTTTTAGTTCCGCAATTAGAACAAGTTTTAGAACTGGGATACCATCTATCAACCACGACAAGTTCAGAACTATACAATTCACACTTGTAGGTTAGTTGACGACGAAACTCATGAAATCCCATATCGGAGATTGCTTTTGCTAATTTCCTGTTTGCCAACATTCCAGATACGTTTAAATCTTCGATTACCACTTTGCCGTGGTTCTTGGCTAATAAAGTAGTAAGTTTGTGTAATGTATCTTTACGAATGTTGGCAATCTTCAGATGCAATTTAGCAATTTTTAGTTGTGCTTTTCTCCAATTGTTTGAATTGATAACTTTATTTCTGTTTAACCATTGCAACCTGCTTAATTTAGATTCATATTTTTTGTAAGACTTTGCACCTTCTATAATTTCACCTGTTGATAGAGTAGCTAAATTTTTTACACCTAAGTCTACTCCCACAACTTTGAGGTTTTTATTATCTTGTTTTTCTACATCAAATCTAAAACTAATAAACCATCTATTAGCCTTACGACTAATGGTTACTGATTTAATTTCTTTTTGAGGTAGTCTTTCATAACTTTGGAGAACTCCTATCTTCGGTACTTGTATTTTATTTGACTCTAAATTTTTGACACTACCCTCTAAGGTAAAGCTATCATGTTTACCCTTTCTCTTAAATTTAGGCACTCCTGATATTTTTTTAAAGCACCTATCCCATGCTGTTTTTAAAGCTCGTAGAGCTTCTTGTGGTGCTGATTTTGAACATTCGTAATACCAGGGATTTTCACTTTTTACTAATGCTACTAACCATTTATGTAAATCAATAGCAGTAGGAAATTTTATTTTGGAATTAGGATTTAACTTATTGTGCTCTAATATCTGTTTGGTAAGAGCTAATCCCCAATTCCAAGCATGACGAGCAACACCACAATGTTGAAGTAGTTGGGTACGCTGATGGTTATTGATTTTTAACTCAGTTTTAAAGCCGAACAGCAACTTCTTTCAACTCCTCTATAATTTTCTTGTTTTTGTGACTTCTAGATCCATACAGTCTGGCACTAAAAACTGTAATTATTTCTAAAACATCTTGAGCTAAGTCTTCTTCAAAAGTTGAGTCTTCAGTTCTATTGATAATTACTATTTCTGTTCCAAAATGTTCACACAAACTAAAAATTAATTCACTACCAAATCTCAATAGTCTATCTTTATGGGTTAAAACAAGACGTTCAAGTTTACTATCAACAATTAATCGGATTAATCTCTTTAATCCTTTTTTGCTGTAGTTTAAGCCTGAACCTAAGTCTTCTATAATTTCAAATTGCCAACCATTTTGAGCGCAAAATAATTCAACAACTTGCTTTTGTCTTTCTAGGTCTTC
>NZ_CP007203.1:5184854-5262525 GCF_000340565.2 Nodularia spumigena CCY9414 | reverse complement strand
ACCACTCAAAACATGAGTAAACGTTATCTAGGTCATAACACCTTGGGATTCGCTAGTCCCCTGCCATGTTGCTACTTATTAAACAATCCGCAAGGATAGTGTATTTAGCATAACAAGCTCAGATAACAAGGTTGAAGCAAACATTACCCTGAAAAGGTGAAATTTAAATGTCTAATTTTGTTCTAGTTCTTGATACCAACAAAAAACCACTTACTCCAATTCATCCAGGAGATGCACGTTTTTTATTAAATCAACAAAAAGCTGCTGTATTTAGAAGATTTCCATTTACCATAATTTTGAAAGAACCTAAATCTGAAGTTCCAACTCAACCGATTGAATTAAAAATAGATCCAGGGAGTAAAACTACAGGTTTTGCGTTAGTTCAAAATAATAAAGTCATCTGGGGTATGGAATTACAACACAGAGGTTTAGCTATTAAAGAAAGCCTAGAAACTCGAAAAGGAGTAAGGCGAGGAAGACGTTCTAGACATACTCGTTATCGTCAAGCTAGATTTCTTAACCGCACTAAACCTCAAGGTTGGTTAGCACCTTCTTTAAGCCATAGAGTTTTAACTATTAACACTTGGGTTAAAAGATTATGTAATTTTGCCCCAATAACTGACATAGTTGAAGAGCTTGCTAGGTTTGACCTACAGCAGCTAGAAAACCCGGAGATATCAGGCTTTGAGTATCAACAGGGAGAGTTACAAGGGTATGAAGTCCGTGAATATCTTTTGAATAAATGGAATAGAAAATGTGCATACTGTACTGCGGAAAATGTCCCTTTACAAGTTGAGCATATTAAACCAAAAGCCAAAGGAGGAACTAATAGAATTTCTAATTTGTGTCTAGCTTGTGAGAAATGCAATATCAAAAAAGGTACTCAAGATATTGAGAAGTTTTTAGCAAAAAAGCCTGAGTTGTTGAAGCAAATTTTATCCCAAGCCAAGCGTCCACTAAAAGATGCGTCTGCTGTAAATTCAACGAGATGGGCTTTATTTAATAAGTTAAAAGAAACTGGATTACCTATAACAACAGGTTCAGGAGGTTTAACTAAGTTTAATAGAACTCGTTTAGGATTGCCTAAAACTCATTGGATTGATGCTGCTTGTGTAGGAAAAGTTGAAACTCTCAAAATACTGACAACAAAAATTTTAACAGTAAAAAGCACGGGGCATAGTTGCAGAAGATTCTGTAGGATCAATAAATTTGGTTTTCCTTGCACTGAGCCTAAAAAAATATTCACTCATGTTTCTACAGGAGATTTTGTTAAGGCTACTTTGCACAAAGATCGTAAAAACATAACTTCTGGAAAGTATGTAAGTCGTGTTAAAACTCCCACAAAAAACGGATGTGAGATTGTTATCAATGGTTTTAGAGTTGAATTTTCAACAATGAAAGATATTACTAAGGTTCATTGTAGTGACGGGTATAGCTACGTTTGACTACGGACAACTACAATTTTATGAGATTAAATGCAAAGACTGGATAAATAACCTTTACTGCCCTGTCCAAGATTTAGGTGGCAATTTCCAAATCACCGAAACCGAATTTTAAGCAGGAGAGAAAAATGTTTGATTTGTATGAACTAATCAGCAAAATTCGGAAACGTCCTGCCATGTATTTGGGACAAATTTCTATCTCCAACCTCCGCACTTTTTTAGCAGGTTATTGCTTTGCCCGTCGCCAGATGGGAATGCCTCAAACGCCACAAGAACAGCAATTTTCACAGTTTCAATCCTGGATTCAGGAGAAAATTAATCAAACTTCCAATCAAACCTGGGATCAAATTATTTTATCTTTCTCGCAGGATCAACAAACTGCTTTACAGACGTTTTTTAACCTGTTTGACGAATTTATCCAAACAGAAAATATCGATGAACTTAAATCGAATCAAACGAATAACCTGAAAGTAGCTTCAGGGACTCAAGAGGGAAAAAGATAGCGACAGCCAGATAATGAATTGTGCCACTACCTGACTGTTGCATAGCTGGTATTTCGTACTTTATACACAGCCAAATAGACTTGAGATTGACGCACAGTCGTTCAAATATCAGTGCGGAGATTTTGAGCGTAAATTACCTCAATATTGCTAGCAAAATCTAATTTGTCTAAAGATTCGGCAAAAAACACAAAACCTTTGTATGCTGTGACATACTTATAGATTTTGGTGAAATAGCCTTCACTCGTGAAAATTACCAGTGGCTGCTCCATTTTGGAGAGAATGCTCAAAAAATCTTCTAGCTTCACGCAAACACCAGTTCCCCGCTCAGTAAACATTCTCCCGCCAATGGCAGTATGTTGAGCAGCATCACCACGGTAATAGCTCATTTCGTACTAATTTTTACATATAATTTACAGCCGTATTTTAAACTTTTGACTTAGCTATGTGCTGTGATGGTTGTAACGGCTGGGATAAACTCCAATCTGGACGTAATTTAGCAGCTTGGCGTAAATAAATATGATGAATGGGTGTAGAGGCTGGGAGGTAAGCGTGAATGAGAAACCGGATGCATCGCGGTAAGCTACCTTCAACGTGCATTTGCTGTACATCCAACATAGCGACATTATCCCATCCAGAACGCGATCGCGCGATCGCCGCCGGAAAAATCGCATCCAAATCACGCGTCACCGAGAAAGTCACACTAATCATCTCCTCTGGCTGGAGTTGATTTCGTTGTTCTAATTCATCTATGAGTTCTGTAACCGCTTCTGTAATCGCTGCAATGGTGTTTTCAGAAACGGTTGTTGCTCCACGAATCGCCCGCATTTGCCACTCCACGCCAATATCCTCCTTAATTAGTCATGAGTTCATCAATTTTGGATTTACGATTTTGGATTTTGGATTTACTCCAACCTAAAGTGTATATCTCTGAGGATTTTAGATTGGCGTTAGCGAAGCGTACGCAGCGCAGCGAGTATTTTGGCTTAATTCCGCCCTAAAGAGGCGGAGCTTGTACCGAAAATTCCCAATCCAAAATTTAAAATCCAAAATCTAAAATTTTTCGGTCATGAGTCATTGGTCATTAATCAAAGACTATTGACCAATGACTGTGAATTATTTATGGTCGATATAACCACAGTGGCAGACCACTGGTAGACATTTCAAATTCCAACCAATTAATTCCCGCCCCCAGTCCTGATGAAACCTGACGGCTTCCGGGTAGAACGCGACTCAATAAAGGTTTTCGTTCTTCTAGGGTATAACAGGGTGCTTTGTCAGGATCAAGACCCACCATTTCTGCTGTCCAGCAACGTGCATCTTCTTCAGTTCCCAGGCGGTCCACAACGCCTAATTCTAAAGCTTGTTCTCCGGTAAAAATTCGACCATCAGCGAAAGTTTTGACAGTTTCTACTTCCAAAGAACGCGCCTCGGCGATGGTGTGGACAAACTGTTGATAACTGATGTCAATCAACTCTTGCAAAATGGTTTCTTCTGGTGCAGTCAGTTGGCGGTCAAAGGACAAAATGTCTTTGTAAGGGCCAGATTTGATCACTTTGAAAGAAACACCGACTTTTTCCAGCAAGCGTTCTAAGTTGTTACCTCGCAAAATTACGCCAATACTCCCCGTGATTGTACCAGGGTTAGCCATGATATGTTCGGCTCCCATGCCAATGTACACACCCCCAGAAGCGGAAATATTGCCAAAGCTGGCGACAATTTTGATTTTCTTGCGTAACCTCTTGAGGGCGCTGTAGATTTCTTGCGAATCTCCAACTGTACCTCCAGGACTATCGATGCGTAGGAGTAAAGCGGGAAACTTTTTCTCTTCTACGGTTTTTAGGGCTTCTAACACCCGTTTGCGAGTAGAACCAGCGATCGCACCAGTAATTTCAATTCGCGCAATTTGTTTCCGAAATTTGGACTTGAAAGGCCAGACCATGAGCAGTTAAAAAACCTCTGTAATACACTCAATATAAAATGCCCAGCGCTTAAACGACCGACTTTGCTCTGGGCAAAAAAATCAGTAGCCATGATGCTCTCGATAATCTTAATTAAATTTTTAGATTTTTTGCGTATATTTATTGAAATATAAAGTTTAAATTTTCATTAATAGTAATAAATGCTGCAATAGCATATTATTTTAGGATTTAGTAAGTATTGATAATTTAATTAATATTTATTAAAAAAACTTAGTTATATTAAGCCTATCAATACTAACGAAAATTTTGGTTACAGATGGCAGGCGGTTGATTTGTCAGTGAATACTCAAACAAGTGTTGAGATTATTTAAGAATCGATGCGTGAAATTTGATAACGGTAATAAGCATAAGTGTCAAATAGCGCCCCGACGAAACTACAAGTCAAACTAATGATTAGAAGTCCATTAAGGGGATGACCACTGCCAAAGATAGCGAGAAAATGCATGATCCGAGTGGCGCTAGCCTCAGTTGCTCCTTGTAAAGCCCGAAAGTGACCGATGAGGGGCAAAAGAAATAAGAGGCCGCCGACTAAGGACATGGGAGCGATAAAGCTAAAAAACATAGTCAGCAGTAGGGAGCGGAGAAAGTTGGTGAAAACAGACATTTACAGCAAGCTCCGTTGATAAAGTGAATAATCGCTGAAAACTCAGATGTCATCTTCCACAATACGTGCGATCGCTCCTGAACAGGAGATATGTCAAAAATCTTAAGTTTCCATTAAAAGAAACAGCCACCTGTCAAGCCAGATTATTTGAGCCTGAAAACAGCTAAAATTTTCTGAAACCCAGGCAAAACAAAGCTTTGAGTCCATAATATTTCGTAATAATGCGCGAAAAATAGGACTTACGCAACTTTACTTTCTGAGATGAGCTTTAAATTAAGTTAATGTTTCACCAAGTGGAGTGGAGTGTGGGGAGTGGGGGGAAAGAGGCAGGGGAGCAGGGAGCAGGGAGCAGGGGGGAGAAGACGGTAACTTCCTAATGACCAATGACCAATGACCAATGACTAATGACTAATGACCAATGATTAATGACCAAAAACAACCGACATCCGCTATTCTTAATGCAGTTACTGTGTTAGCTACAAAACATTGAGTGAGACTAAATCCAAATCCAGTTTAGGAGCATGGAGTCAGCGACTGCTGGCGGCGATTTTCCTGGGTGGACAAGTAATAGTTCACCTTTTGAGAGGAAAAATTAATTGGCGCAACACTGTAGAGCAAATGGCAGCTGTTGGTCCAGGTTCCCTATTTATTGCCCTATTAACAGCTGTGTTTGTGGGTGCAGTGTTTACAATTCAGGTAGCGCGGGAGTTTATTAACTTTGGCGCGGCTAATCTCGTTGGCGGAGTTCTGGCGGTAGCATTGACACGAGAACTATCACCAGTGCTAACCGCAGTGGTTTTGGCGGGAAGAGTCGGTTCTGCCTTTGCAGCCGAAATAGGTACTATGCGGGTAACTGAGCAAATTGATGCTCTATTTATCTTAAAAACTGATCCCATTGATTACCTGGTTATCCCTCGCCTGCTTGCTTGCTGCTTAATGCTGCCGATTTTAACGCTTCTGTCTTTGATAACAGGGATTTTAGGAGGATTAATTATAGCGACGAGTATATATGGTATTGCCGATACCGTATTTCTAGATTCAGCTCGTAACCTTGTCGGTATTTGGGATATTATCAGCGCCTTAATTAAAGCGTGTTGCTTTGGCTTGTTAATCGCCGTCATTGGTTGCAGTTGGGGTTTGACTACTAAAGGAGGAGCTAAAGGCGTGGGACAATCAACTACAACAGCTGTTGTGACTTCCTTGCTGATTATATTTACCAGCAACTTCTTTCTTTCATGGTTAATGTTTCAGGGAACGGGGGGCGCATTGCTACAAGGGTTTTAAAATTGGGGAGTGGGGAATGGGGAATGGGCAGTGGGGAGTGGGGAGTTTTCTACTCAGAACCCTTAACTCGTAAAATAGGATAGATGTCTAGTAAGAAAACAGGATTGAAAACTGTGACCAGTTCATTTGCACCTAATTCCACATCAAGTGTGGAACTCCAGCCTAGTTACAATATCCCTATAGTGCTTCTGATTGCTGCTATTCCCCTACTGCTAGTGCAGCTTTGGGTAGGATTAATCATCGGATTGTTGGGTTTATTTCTTTTAATTCAAACTCGGACAATACGGTTACACTTCACTGCTACAGACTTAGATATTTACCGAGGGGAAAAATTACTGCGGCGCTTTCCCTACCAGGAATGGCAAAACTGGCGGATATTCTGGAATAGAATTCCCATCCTGTTTTATTTTAAGGAAGTCAACAGCATTCACTTTTTACCAATTTTGTTTGACCCCAAAACCCTGAAATCTTGCCTGGAAGAACGTTGTCCACGTATCTAAGTGGCTTTTTAAGTTCTGTTAGCGTAGCTCGTGCTGAGTGGTTTTGAATTTAGACTATATTTTGTGAAAGTTATTTATTCGCATCATAGGAATTGCATTATTGTTTATGAATCCAGAGGAATCTCAAACCCCAGAACAGATTGATGAGTGGTTGGAACAAATAGAAGCAGAAAACCCAAAGCCAGAAAACTCATCTTTAGAGTCAGTCCTGGAAACAGAAGCGCCACCTTCATCACCTGATATACAACTAAATAACGCAAATCTTGAGCCAATCATATCTCATCCAGAAGTGGCAGATTCTGTAATTGAGTCCACAGAAGAGTCAATTGTTGAATTTGCAGCAGTCCAGTTAGAAGTAGAATCAGAGTCACCAGATAATTCACTATATGCCGAAGCTGAGGAAAGAGTTGCACAGTTGCAAAGCACAGAAGCAGCGCTGAAGGCAGAAATCGCCAATTTAGAACTGTCTTACAAAACGCTTCAGGAACAACTAAGTGAAACTCAAACCTCTCTGGGGCGACTTGTACAAGAGTCGCTGGTGCAGCTTGAACAACGCAAACAAGCATTGCAAATTTCTGTAGAACAGCTAGAACGCCGCCAAGAACGCATTCGGAATGAAATGCGAACCACTTTTGCGGGAACATCCCAAGATTTAGCTATTCGGGTGCAGGGCTTTAAAGACTATCTCACGGGTAGCTTACAAGATTTGGCTATGTCAGCAGAGCAATTGCAACTGATACCACCAGTGGTGGTAGAACGAGCCAAACCTGTTGTTCCAGAGGTGAAAGCAGCCCCAGAACAGCCGGGAACGCCGCAATTTGCCCAACAGCAGTTTCAAGATACGACAAGTAAAATTCGCCGTCTGATTGACCAATATCGCAGTAAACCTGATTATTATGGTCCACCTTGGCAACTGCGCCGGACTTTTGAACCTGTCCACGCTGAACGAGTTTCTGATTGGTTCTTCAGCCAAGGGGGACGGGGTGCTTCGCGGAGTATGGGTAGCCGCTTGCAAAATATTCTGATTGCTTCGGCTGTGGCTTCGATATTACACAGGTTATATGGCGATAGAATTCGTACTCTAGTTTTAGCTAATTCACCAGAACGTTTGGGTGAATGGCGGCGCGGTTTGCAAGACTGCTTAGGAATTGGTCGCCCAGATTTTGGCCCGGATAGAGGTGTGGCTTTGTTTGAAACGCCTGATGCTTTGGCTCAAAAAGCAGACCGACTGGTGAAGGCTAATCAATTACCTTTTATTATCATTGATGATTCTTTCGAGCAAATCAGTTTAGCAATGTTGCAATTTCCTTTATGGTTGGCTTTTGCTCCTGACCCTAAATCTGTGAGAAATTACAATGATGATTTTTAATTCCTCAATGTTCACTGTTAACTGTTAACTGTTCACTGATTGAATTATGGCTATTTGGCTCGGTTTATGTGGTGTGGCTTTGGTGGTAGCTTATCTGTTGGGTTCTTTTCCTACTGGCTACATTGCGGGGAAGCTGTTAAAGGGTATTGATATTCGAGAGGTTGGTTCGGGTTCAACTGGCGCAACTAATGTATTACGGACTTTGGGGAAAGGGCCAGGAGCTTTCGTTTTAGTGATTGATTGCTTGAAGGGTGTTTTTGCGATCGCACTTATTTACTGGTTATTCTCTTTTGCTCCTGCTCAAAATCTTATCCCCTCTACGGTAGATATTCCAATTTGGCAACCCTGGATGATTACTTTATCTGGGTTATTCGCTATCCTGGGACACAGTAAATCAATTTTTTTGGGCTTTTCTGGTGGTAAGTCTGTGGCTACCAGTTTAGGCATTTTATTGGCGATGAATTGGCAGGTGGGTGTGGCTACAGCCGTGGTTTTTGCTGTGTGTATCGCTATTTCTAGGATTGTATCATTGAGTTCGATTAGCGGTGCGATCGCTGTTCCAATTTTGATGGTAATTTTGCAGCAACCTTTACCTTATATTCTGTTTGGTGTTGCTGGGGGTTTGTATGTGATTTTACGCCATCGCACTAATATTGAGCGGCTGCTTGCTGGTATGGAACCGAAAATTGGTCAGAAGTTAGCTACGGACGAAGCTGTTGATGGCTGATTTTTGGAATATGGAGGAACGAACCGCCAAGAAGCCAAGTACGCCAAGGAAAGAGAGGAATATTGATTCAGTGCAAGTTTAGTTTACCTAGCCTCAAAAGTTCTCTCCAATTCTCCCCTCTCCTTAGTAAGGAGAGGGGCTGGGGGTGAGGTTCTACATCTATGAGATTCTTTTACCTAATGGTACTTCTCTATCTGGTTGAATCAAGACAACTTCGCCATTTTCTCCAACTACGCCTAAGACTAAAACTTCTGACATAAAATCAGCTATTTGACGCGGTGGAAAGTTAGTCACAGCTAAGATTAATCTATCTTTTAAATCTTCTAAATTATAAAGTTTAGTAATTTGAGCGCTAGATTTTTTCACGCCCAAATCACCAAAGTCTATCCACAGTTTATAAGCTGGTTTTCGTGCTTGGGGAAAATCTTTAACTTCGATTATTCTGCCTACACGAATCTCAACTTGCTCAAAGTCATCATAATTAATTTGTGTCATTTCCCGGTGAGTTTCACTAGACCAATACCACCAAAGTACAGTCCTAATACTGCGCCTGCTAAGAGACTTTGGGTGAGGGGGTCAGTGGAAGGGGTGAGGACAGCACCGAGAACTACTGCTCCCATAATCACAAAACGCCAGCCAGCAATCATCCTTTGAGAGGAGACAATTCCCAAATTACCTAGTAATAATTGGATAATCGGAATTTGAAATGCTAAACCCGTACTAAATAACAGTAGCAGCACAAATTCAAAGTATTTGTCAATTGACCAAAGTTGATCTACAACATCTTCACCGTAGCTAATGAAAAAATTCAAAGCTGCGGGGATAAGCAACAAGTAGGCAAATACTAAACCAGCTGCAAACAGCACACTGGAACCCAAAACTACAGGTCCGAGTAAACGGCGTTCCCGGCGAGTTAATCCGGGAAGAACGAACTGGATAATTTGGTAAAGAATGAAGGGACTAGAAAGCACCAAGCCACTGTAACCTGCAACTTTGATAGACACAAAGAAATATTCTCCGGGCGCAAGTTGCAGAAATTTGACTCCTTGGGCGGGGATTTCCAGTAACTTAACAATCGGCTTAACGGCAATAAAACAGCCAATTACACCAAAGACGACTGCAATCAGAGAATAAAAAATCCGTTGTCGTAACTCTTCGAGGTGGTCAAAAAGGGACATTTCCCCTTCATCTGGCAACTCATTGAGAGGATCAATTTCTGGGTTGCCGTATTCCTCTTGGTCAATATCAGGAGTAGTTACATCTTGTGAGGGTGTCATGAGTCAGCTCAATAGGCAACATTTGTTAACTATTGTATCCGGGGAAGCAGCGACCAAACTATATTTTTGGCCGCAGATGAATCTTTAGACTTTTTTTCCGACATTCTGAAAACTTAGGCAAAACCACTCAAACTCTCATAACTCCGTGTACTCTGTGTCCTCTGTGGTTCGTCTTTCTAATTACCTCTGGGGCAATTGTGGATGTGCTTCTGAGTATTTTCCTACCTTAGCCGACATCTCAGGATTGTAAAGTCGCAGATAATTCCAGTAATTCCCAAATACTTGTCGCACGTAATTTTTCGTTTCATTAAAGGGAATATCTTCCACAAAATCGTCTGGATCATTTTTACCAATAGTTCGCAGCCATTTGGCGACGTTGCCAGGGCCAGCATTATAACTGGCGATCGCCAGCATCGAGTCATTGTTATACTGCCGATGAGTAAAATCTAAATACCATGTCCCCAAATTAATATTTTCGTCGGGGTTTTCTAAATTAATAGTTTTGCTATCCAATTGAATTTGAGGCGCAATCCATTCACCTGTAGCGGGCATGACCTGCATTAAACCAGTCGCACCGGCAACGGATTTAATTTTTGACTCAAACATGGACTCTTGACGTATTAAGCCCGTAACTAGCAGAGGATTTAACTGCCGTTCAGCAGACCATTTTTTAATTTCCTGGCGATAGGGAAAAGGATAACGGGCTTGCCAATATTTTACCTGTTTGCTCAAAACTTGATACTCGGCTTGTTCCTCTGGTGTTTCTCTGTCTTCCAATCGAGAAATCAAGCTAATTGCTGAGAGATTTTTGCCCCTAACTAGCTGCATTAACCCTTCGGTAAATTGTTCGGCTACCGTGGGCTGGAGTTTAGTCAAAAATTCGGTTTCCCATTGCAACCAAGCATCATTATCTTCACCTAACAAATACAGTTCTTTGAAGGTGTCTGAACCTGCGGGAGGTACGGGACGTTGATTCGGAACTATTTCTGGTTGTAATTGCCGCACGTTATCAAAGTTGCCCACATTCAGCCCCAGGTAGACAGCCGATCGCCAAGCATAGTAAGAGTAAGGAAATTGACTCAATACATACTCATAAGCGGCTTTAGCTTCTTGTGGCTTTCCTAATCTTATTGCCCATTTACCTACCCAAAAGCCTGCTCTAGGAGCCAAAATACTATTAGGATTGTTTGTAGCAATTGGTTGCGCCCATTGCCAAGCCCCTGCGTAATTTTGCGCCTTGGCTTGCTCTTTGGCTTTCTCCCAGCGATACTCTGCGGCTTGATTAGAACTACCGTATTGGCTTAAGAGCAGTTCCCAAGCCTGTTGCGCCAAAATTTGCTCGTTGAGTTCTTGGTAAATTTTGGCTTTTTCTACAATTGCTCTACTGGCTTGTTCAGGAAAATTCGCAATTATTCTGTCCAGATATGGTATGGCCTCTTGACGGCTTCTCGCCAATTCTGACAAACGTAATAAAGCTAGTCCCGTTTCGCTGGCTTCAGGAAATTTTTGGACTAATTGATTGTAAGTAGCAATAGCTTTTTCCCGTTCTTTACCTCCTATCTGTATTCCTCTGGCGGCACGGTAAAGGTTGCGGGGTGTTGGGGGTGCTTTAAAATAGGCATCACCTGCTTTGGCAAATTGATTATTTTCCCAATAAGCTGTACCCACAATTTCCCATTCTTCGGCTTTGAGATTCGGCTGTTTCACGAGCTGATCTAACACGCCGACGATTCCGGCTTGATTGTAGGCATATTTTGCCAAAATTAACCGCAATTCTGGCTGATTGGGATTTTCTTGTAAACGCTTATAAATAATTTCCCAGGTGAGGGGATGAGAAGGAAATTGTGCGATCGCTGTATCATGATGCTCTGGTAGGGCGATCATATATAGAGCTTTAGCTTTTCCTGCTGCTTCGGGATACTCTCTGAGAACTCTTTGTCTCAAATCCGAAGCCTTACCGCCTTCACCCAGGATATCTTGTGCCTGTGCCTGTTTGAGTAAAATATAGGGGCCGAGACTGGGATAGCTTTTTTGTAGTCCTTCCAGAAAACCTAAAGCCTTTTCGGCTTCCCTAGTGTCAATTAAATCACTAGCTAATAAATAACGGGCGCGTTCCCTGTCTGGTGAACTGGAACCATTGGCGATCGCTTCTAATTTTTTCGCTCGTTCTTTTAGATACTGTGATATTAGTGGAAATACGGTTGACTGGGCTTGATTATCTGGAGAAATTTGCTCAACCTGATTTCCCCCCAGGTTTAACCTTTGTCCTAAGAATTTGCCGATCTCAGGTGCTGATACCATTGCGCCTGCTGAAAAGGCAAACAGTGCTGCAAAAGCAATGAAAGAGATGTGTTTTTTTTGTAGTTTCTTCAGCATGAATATTCGCTGAGAAGTTCCGCTAAATTGCTTGAAATTTTGGACTTACGCAAGAACTCTCTGAAACCTCTTGACTTCGTGTCCTTTGTGTCCTTTGCGGTTCGTTTTTTCATAATTTTGCGTAAGTCCTGGAAACTTTAGGATTCCAATTCGTGGGTGTAATCACTTTTTCCGTTTTGATCAGAATAAAAACCGTCGCCAGTAATGAATTCTACTGCACACCCTTGAGCCTGTGACATCTATCTTGAGTATATGATATGAAAGTTTTTAGCTATTTTAGCTGAAAGTCGTATACTTTGCACCCAGGACTTGTCCATTAAATATTTTACCAACTGGCTGGCAAGAATATAATTTATAGGATTTTTTTCTTTTGTAGAGACGCGATTCATTACGTCTACTATCTTATGAGGAACGAACCACGTTGGCGCTAGCGTCTCCCCTTGGGAGAAGGAAGAAGGGAGAAGGAAGAAGGATTTTCCTATCATTCCAATTTATTCCCCCCTGCACCCTGCACCCTGCCCCTCTGCCTTTTACCGTTTGGCTAATTCTGGGGTGCGTCCTTTTAAACCAATCATCAATTTGAGCGCAAACACTTTTAACATCGGTATGCGCCGCATCATCCCCAAACCGAGGCGACGAATTAATACCACTGGTAAAAAGTTATTAGAAAATACTCGATCTAACAAATCGGTGAAACCTAATATTGTCAGGTTTTCTAGCTTGCGCCAGCGTTCATAGCGTTTGAGGATTTTCACATTCCCAATATCTTCACCGGAATTATGTGCTGTTTGTAACACTTGCGCTAAAGCGGCTGCATCGCGAATTCCCAAATTTAAACCTTGTCCGCCGACGGGATGACAATTGTGTGCAGCGTCACCAATTAAGGCTAATCTGGGGAGTACATAGCGATCGCTTTGCATGAGTTGGACTGGAAAAATAAAGCGATCGCCTAGTAATTCTAACTTACCCATTTGATTACCATAGCGCCGGCCCAGTTCTGCCAAAAACTGCTCGTCATCTAAGGCGCACAAAGCCTTGGCTTCGGCGTGGGGGGCTGTCCAAACAATGCGGCAACGGTTCCCCGGCAGAGGTAAAATCGCAAAGGGTCCGCTCGTCCAAAATCTTTCGTAAGCAGTATTATTGTGTGGTTTTTCTGGCTTCACAAATGCTACAATACAAGACTGCCAATATTTCCAGCCATTCGTTTTAATTCCCGCAGCTTCCCGAATGCGCGATCGCGAACCATCAGCTGCTACAACTAATTTACTGCGGACTGTTTGAATATTATCAGCAATTTTAATATCTATAGCCACAATATCCTGCTGATATTCCGTTTTTACCACCTCAGCCGGACAGAGATAAGTTACATTGGGACAATTTTGGACAAACTCCTGCAAAGGCTGTAAAAGCGCTTGATGTTCCGCCACATAACCCAACTCTGGCGTACCTATATCGTCCGTAGCGAATTCCACCACATCAGGATAATCAGCATCAGAAAGGCGAACTTGGCAATACTTAGCGATTTGAGGCGATATTTCCTCCCAAATACCAATTCCCTGAAAAATGAGAGCCGAAAGCATATGAACTGCATAAGCTTGTCCCTTCGCAACTGCTGCTGAAGCGACCCTAGCCTCAATTAGTAAAACACTTAAACCAGAATCCTTCAAAGCCGAAGCCAAAGTTAAACCAATAATACCACCGCCGACAATGACCAAATCATAATCATATCCCCGATGATCTGGCGGTGTTTGTGCAAGGGAAAAATTTTGATGTAGCTGTGTGAGCGCCATTGTTAAGATAAATTAAGGCATCCTAACTCTTATTTTTACGCAAACTGCCAGAACCGCGCAAGCGATCGTGGCACTATTGAGAGCAAATTCAGTAAATAAAGGACTGACAAACAAAAAAACACTCAACCACCGAAGGCAAAAAACCTCTAAAACACTCATAACTCTGTGTCATCCCTCCGGGTTCGCCAGTTGCCTGCGGAGGGAAACCCTCCCGCAGCACTGGACTCACTGCGTCTCTGTGGTTAGTTTATTTCCTGAAATTGCTGTCATACAAAAAAACTTAAACTCCAGGAAAATTACAGATGAAATTAATTTCCGAACCATCGATTTCCGAGAAAATCCACAAAATGAAGCAAAGAGTGCGGTGGCTTCATCCGCAGATAGTTTCTCAGGGAATCGACCAAACCAGCATGGTAATTGATGATGGTAAAGAGGATAATCCTGAATTTTCCTTTATGGTAATTGGTGACACAGGAACAACATCGCTTTACGGATACCATCCCCAACGCAAAGTAGCAGAATTAATGCTTCCCCATAAAGAAGATTGCGGTTTTGTCTTACATACCGGCGACGTAATTTATGCAGTGGGTTCCCACGAGTATTATGATAAAAACTTTATTCAACCCTATCGGGAATTTCTCGTAGGCGGAGACCAACCCGAAAACATTGCCTATGACCGAATGTTATTCAATCTGCCATTTTTAGCAGTCCCAGGCAATCACGATTACTATGACGTGCCATTGATGTATCGTTTATTTACAGGAAGCACCCGGCCGTTGCGTCGTTTCCTGCGGTACAAAGACCTAGAAATTGGTTGGCATGGATCAAATAAAGGTGATGCTTATGCCAGAGCATTTCTTGATTACACAGCAGCGATCGCCTCCCCAAAAGAATTACAACGTCATTTAGATCAACATTACACTGCTATAATTGGCGGGGGGCGGTGTATGCGTTATCAACCTGGAAAATTCACCCGTTTACCCAACCGCTATTACACCTTTCGTTATGGCGGTATCGACTTTTTCGCCTTAGATTCCAACACCTTTAATAAACCATCCCCCTTACCAGAAACTCCAGAAGGGGAAATCAACCGCCGGGAATTGCAGCAACGTCGCCAAGTCATAGACCAAGAAGAAGAGCAGATTTTAGCAACCTGCGATCGACTCAACCCCGAAAAACCCGCCGAAGCGGAACAAATTGATTACCTCAATGCCAAATTAGAGCAAATCAACGAAATTAAAATTGACATTGAAAAACAACTAGCATCAAACGCCACAGATATTATCGATTTTGAGCAACTGAATTGGTTAAAAAACCGACTCATAGAATCTTGGAACAGTTCAGAAGTGCGGGGAAGAATCATCTTCTTTCACCATCCACCCTACGTTACAGAAGCCACAAAATGGAATCAAGCCCAAACCTTAGCAGTTCGTCATCGGCTACGCTGGGTATTTGAACAGGTAGCGAAAACCCTTGGTTCCCAAACAAAAGACCGTTCCATAGTCGATATAATCTTCAACGGACACGCCCACTGCTTAGAACATATTCGCACAGGCGACACAGGATACGCCGATTCTCATATTAATTGTATCATCTCTGGTGGCAGTGGTCATTATCCCCGCCGTCAACGTCGAGAAGGCAACGAATTAATAGAAATTTTTACAGAACTTCCTGGTCATCCCCAGCGAAAAGTAGCCGAGTCCTTACTATTTTTCGGTCGCAATGGAAAAAAACCCCACAAACATCTACCTTACTCCTGCGTAAAAATTGAAGTTAAAGCTGGTACTCCACCCAAATTCATTGTCACACCCCTAGTAGCCGATCGCGTAGGCGAAGAATGGCAAACCCCTCAAATTCAACCATTTGTGATTTAAACTCATAAAACCTCCGCGCACCTACCCTCCGGGAACGCCTAACGGCGAATGCGTTAACCTCAGCGTACCTTTGCGTTTAAAAAATGAAACTGATCACCATCCTCCTCCTACTGTTAAACTTCTTATTTACCCCCATCACCACAGCAAACGCCGCTACCCTCTCCGATAATACTTATCAACAGCGCACTCACCCCAGTTCAGACGGTATCGGAAAATACTACATGGGGAGAGAAATAGCCAAAGTCATGGGACACACAGGCGCAGGTTGGTTAGAAAGACCGAGGCGCGAAGTAAAAGAACAGCCCAGTAAAATAGTCAGTGCGCTGAACTTACAACCCGATAATGTAGTGGCCGATATTGGCGCAGGTACAGGATATCTCAGCTTTCGCATTGCACCATTATTAACAGATGGAAAGGTGTTAGCTGTAGATATTCAACCAGAAATGCTAGAGATTATTAACTTTTTCCAACAAGAGAAAAATATTAGCAACGTTGAACCAATTTTAGCAACTCTCACCAACCCCAACCTGCCAGATGCAAGTGTTGATTTAGCGCTAATGGTGGATGCTTACCACGAGTTAGAATATCCCCAAGAAGTGATGACAGGAATTGTCAAAGCCTTGAAACCAGGAGGTAAAGTAGTGCTGGTGGAATATCGGGGCGAAAATCCCTTGATTATGATTAAACGTTTGCACAAAATGACTCAAAAGCAAGTCCGTAAAGAAATGCAAGCTGTGGGTTTAGTTTGGCGAGAAACCAAAAACTTGTTACCTCAGCAGCACTTAATGATATTTGAAAAGCAAGCCTAAACCTTATGCAAAAAACACAGATAGCATTAAACGAAACCTGACTCAAAAAAGAAATGTCATCAGCTGTTCTACTTTGAATTTGCACATCAAGGGCGGGCAGTCCTTGCCCTCCCCCACAAGAGTTATATGATAGAATGTTCAGCTTATCCTATTCAGGTCGAATTAGGCTAACGTTTTTGGTTGCACTGTCCCAAACTATCCAGTTAGTAGAATTATCTACATCTTCTGCATTATTAGTAACTTTAAAATACACCTTTTCCTGTCCCTTGGGTTCAATGGCAAAGTCGGCATTTTGGGCATATACTACTTTAAACCCTTTATCCCGTAAACAATACATCGCCCAAGCTTTTAATGATTGCTTGTGTGGTTCATGGGGAATTGGTGGTTTGGTGATGGTGTCTTCTATGACTTCAAATATCTCCATTAGTTTCTAGTTGAAAGTTGATATTGATTGCACGCAGAGGCGCAGAGGCGCAGAGAGAAAATTTTTATAAAAAAACCTCTTCCCTCCTCGCTTACGACTAAAGTTTACACACAAATGATTAAATCACTCCAGAGCTTTTTGACTTTTGACTTTTGACTTTTGACTTTTGACTTCCGCCTTGCGGCGTGGGGTTTTATTCATCATGTTTTGACGAATATGTAGCAGTTTCTCTATCTAGTTGCATTTGATGGCGATTTGGTTTGAATAAGCTTTCTGTAGTTGTTTTAATTACAATATACAAAATTGGCACGACAAACAAACTTAAAAAGGTAGCGATTAACATCCCACCAAATACGGTTGTTCCCAAGGACTGGCGACTTCCTGCACCTGCACCTGTGGCTATTGTTAAGGGGAAAATACCGAGCAGTGTAGAAAATGCGGTCATCAAAATTGGGCGTAAACGCTCTTGTGCAGCTTCCACAGCCGCTTTAGTAATGGAAAGCCCTTGCTCCCGCAATTGGTTAGCAAATTCTACAATCAAAATAGCATTCTTACTAGCCAAACCAATCAACATCACTAGACCGATTTGACAGTACACATCATTAGCAAATCCTCGCATTGATTGGGCTACAAGTGCGCCAAAAATTGCTAAAGGCACTGCTAAGAGGATAATTAAGGGGTCTATGTAGTTCTCATACTGAGCCGCTAGGACTAAAAAGACAAAAACAATTCCTAAACCAAAGATAATCGGTGCTAAACCGCCAGATTCTATTTCTTCTAATGCAGTTCCTGACCATTCATAACCGAAAATAGGTGGTAAAACTTCTTGAGCTAACTGTTCCATTGCCTTAATAGCATCTCCAGAACTAAAGCCGGGAGCAGCAGAACCATTGATTTCAATGGAGCGAAATAGATTATAGTGATTAATTGTTTGCGCCCCCACAATAGAAGTAGTTGTAATTAAGTTTCTCAAAGGAATCATGCGATTGGTTTGAGAACGAACAGATAGTTGACCAATATCTTTGGGGTTAGAGCGAAACTGTTGGTCTGCTTGGACGTACACCCTGTAATTACGCTGCTGGAGGTTGAAATCATTTACATATTGAGAACCCAAAGCGGTTTGGAGAGTCCGGAAGATATCATCTATGGAAACTTGTAGTGCTTTAGCTCTATTGCGATCTACTTCTACTAGTAATTGTGGTGTTTCTGCGGCAAAAGTACTAAATACAGCTTGTAATCCTGGTGTTTGGTTGGCGCGACCAAGTAATTGACCCATTGATTGTACCAAAGTGTCTAAGCCACTATTGCCTCTACGGTCTTGCAGTTGAAAATTGAAGCCGCCAAAGTTACCTAAGCCCTGAATAGGTGGTGGATTTACAGGAAAGATTCTGGCTTCTGGGATGGCGAATAATTTTCCGCGTAACTTACCAATAATCGCCTGTACTGCTTGGTCTGGTCGTGAACGTTCTGCCCAAGGTTTTAAAGTGGTAAATATAATACCGTTGTTGGCAGTATTACCACTGAAACTAAAACCGCCAACGGCAAAGGTTCCCACTACTTCAGGAATTTGCAAGATTTCTTTTTCTACCTGTGCCATGACATCACTGGTATATTGCAGGGAAACTCCTTGGGGTCCTTGGAGCAGGGTAATAAAAAAGCCTTCGTCTTCTTCTGGGAGAAAGGCTGTAGGTACTGTAATATACAACCAAGCCGTCATTCCCAAGGAGACGATGAATAGTCCAATAATAATATTTTTGAAGCGGACTAGGAAATTAAGCGATCGCTCATAACTTCTTTGTACCGAATCAAGTACCTGATTAACTCGATCAAAAAACCGACCCAACCAGCCTGTAGTTTGCTGTCCTGGACGTAGCAGCAAGGCACACAAAGAAGGTGTCAGAGTCAAAGCCAAAAAAGTAGAAATCACAATCGAAAAGGCGATAGTCAGGGCAAATTGCCGATAAAGTGCGCCTGTGGTTCCCGGAAAAAACGCCACGGGAACAAATACCGCCATCAGCACCAAGGAAGTCGCAATCACTGCACCAAATAATTCCGCCATTGACTCACTAGCGGCTCGGCGAGGACTCATGCCTTTATCTTTAATAAAACGGCTGATTTGCTCAACGACCACAATCGCGTCGTCTACCACCATCCCAGATGCTAACGTCAGACCAAATAAAGTCAAACTATTAATAGAAAAGCCAAAAAGTCTCGCAAAAATAAATGTTCCAATCAGAGACAAAGGAACAGTCAGGGCGGGAATTAAAGTAGTGCGCCAATCTTGCAAGAAGACAAAAATCACAATTACAACCAGTATAATTGCGGTAATGAGAGTCTTGACTACTTCTGACATCGACTCTTCCACAAAGCGTGTCGTGTCAAAAGCTACCTCATACTGCAATCCCGGCGGGAAATTGGGAGCCAGTCGTGCCATTTCTTCCCTCACTCCCCGCGCCACATCTAAGGCATTACTCCCAGGAAGCTGATAAATACCCAAACCTACCGCATCTTTGGCGCGATATCGCAAAAATGAGTTATAATTTTCTGCGCCCAGTTCGGCTCTCCCCACATCTTTGAGCTTGATTAAAGTGCCATCATCGTTAGTTCTCAGGACAATTTCCTCAAACTCCGATGGTTCGGTAAGTCTACTGACAGCACGGACATCAATTTGATATCTTTGTCCTTCAGGCGCAGGTTCTTGACCAATTCTGCCTGCACCAACCTGCAAATTTTGTTCCGATAGGGCATTGGCTACATCCGCAGTCGTTAGCCCCCGACCTGCAAGGCGATTGGGATCTAACCAGAGACGCATTGCATAACGACGTTCGCCAAAGATTCTCACATCACCAACACCTTTGACTCTTTTTAAGGCATCTGCTATGTAAAGGTCGGCATAGTTGCTTAAAAATATATTGTCGTATTCATTATTTTCCGCAAATAAACCAATGGCTAAGAGTATATTATTAGACTGTTTTGAGACTCTCACCCCCGTGCGTTGTACAGATTCTGGCAGTTGTGGTTGGGCAACGGAAACCCGGTTCTGCACATCTACAGCCGCAATATCGGGATTTCGGGATGAATCAAAGGTAGCTGTAATATTAGTAGAACCATCATTACTACTACTGGAAGTAATGTAGCGGATACCTTGAATACCGTTGATTTGTCGTTCTAAGATGTTTGTCACACCGCTTTCGACATCCTCAGCACTAGCGCCGCTAAAGTTGGCGGTGACGTTGATTTGAGTAGGGGCAATATTTGGGAAACGAGCGATAGGCAATGTGGGAAGACAAATCAATCCCAACAACAGCACAATAAATGCACAAACCGTAGAAAAGACTGGTCTTTTAATAAAAAAATCAATAAACATAAGAAAATTGGGGAGTGGCAAGTGGGGACTAGGGACTAGGAACTAGGAACTAGGAAGATTATTCTGAAAATACTTCCTTAGTAGTACAAGCCTCTAGATTTATCTGTGGGGTAAATCCAAAATCCAAAATCCAAAATCCAAAATCCAAAATCTAAAATTGTATGACCTTCGCATCCTTCATACTCAGCACTTTACTTTTATTGACCCTTTTCTTCTGGTGCAGGCATGATGGGCGCACCATTGGTAAGATTGAGAATGCCAGCAATAACAATTTTGTCACCAGCTTCGAGTCCTTCGAGAACTTGATAATCGTTTCCTTGAATGGCTCCCAATTTAACGGGTTTTTGTTGAGCTACGAGGTTTGGCATTCCTGCTTTAGATTCTGCCGGCGCTTGGGCCACAAATACAAAAGTTTGTCCACCCATGCGAGATATTGCTTCTGTGGGAATTAAGATTCCTGGACGTTCCTCCCAGATGACTTTGGCTTGGACGTTCAGGCGATTGAGTATTTGGTTTCTGGCATTAGTAAAGGTGGCTTTTGCTAAAATATTCTGCGTATTTACACTAATATTAGGCGAGATAAAACTCACTTTACCTGTGACGGCTGGTTTGCCTTCAGCATCTAGGACTTGTACTGGTAATCCTACACGCAACCTTTCGACTTCACTGAAAGGGATAGATAAATTCAATTCCAAAGTCTCATTTTTATTTAGTGTGGTGAGTGGGTCTCCTTGACTGACAAAATCTCCTACCTTTGCGGGAATATTACCGAGAATACCAGTTAGAGGCGCGACAACATTTGTGTATTGCTGTTGGGCTTGGGCTACCTGGACTTGGGCGGCGGCTTCCATCACTTGAGAACGGGCTTGGGCGATTTCTTCGGGGCGGGAACCGTTCTCTAGTTGTTTGAGATTTTGCTTTTCTAGTTCTACAGCCGCAGCTAGTTCATCAATATCGGAGCTTCTGCTTTTGCGGAGTTGGTCGAGCCGTCGTTGAGCTTCTTGTAGCCTAGCTTCAGCACTTCTTTGTTCTCCGAGATATCCTTCTAGTTCGTCTTGGGAAACAGCACCGTCTGTTCTTAATTGTTGGTATCGCTGACCTCTTGACTGTGCTAATTCCAGATCAGATTTAGCTACCTCAATTTGAGCTTCAGCCTGAGCTATTTCTTCGGGACGCGCTCCCCCTTGGGCATTTTTTAGGCGAGTTTCGGCTTGAACTAATCTGGCTTTGGCTTGGGCTATTTCTTCGGGACGTGTACCTGCTTTGAGTTCTGCTAGTCGGGCTTGGGTACGGTCTAATGATGCTTTGGCTTGTCGTAGGCGGGCTTGGGTGTCGGCACTTTGCAGGCGTATTATAACTTGTCCTTTTTGGACGCGATCGCCTTCTTTAAATAAAATTTGATTGATCCGCCCGTCAATTTCTGGCTTGAGTTCTACTGAGCCAGGATCTTCTAAAAAGCCCCCAATTACTGAACTGTCTTCTATGGTTTCAGTCTCTACTGTGGCTAACTTCACCGGAATTCCCATTGGTTGTCCAGCCGCAGCTCTATCGCCTGGTGGTGCATTACCCGCAAAGCTATTTTGCCACCAGCGCCAACCAAAGCCACCGCCGGCAATTAACAGGACTATGCCCAAAATTAATGCCCAACTTCGCTTTTGACTTGGTTTCAATGTTTGCTTTTGCTGTTCAATCTGACTGGAATCAGTCACAGCATTTTTTTCAGTTTCCGCAGAAACTTGAGATTCAAGGGATTCAGAATTGTGCATCTTTATTTTCTCATCTTAGACTGATTGGCTATTTGGCTTGCTGGAAAATCTCTAAGTTTTTGGGTATATCTAAAATTTGTATCTAGTAATTTGGTGTAAGAACTGTGGTTTATCTCCAGAAATAAATCCAGAATCAGGCAATTACTTACAAGCAAATGTAAGTGCTTGCTTGCATTATATACACATAGGGAGGAATTTTGGAGAAATTATAAGGATTTGATAGCGATCGCGAAAAAATGTGCAGTTAAAATCCAATCAATCCCATTTAATTCCCAAAATATAAGTTTTAATTATTGAAATTAGCCATTTATATCCGGGTGAGAATGCTTATAAATGCAATTTATACTGTCTTTACAAGAGAATATGGGTAAAATGACTGTGTTCAGCATATCTGATATGATTGACCATCAAATATCGATAGTGCTAATATTTTGCTGTTTAAAAACTCTGTTGTAGAGCAAGTCCTAAGTTGACAATTTCATAGACAAAACTATACTTATATTGACAAAAATCAATATATATTTTAGGAAAAAATCAACTACTTGATATATAATACGGTGATATCAAGTATTGAATTGAGACTATTGCCGACGCGAAAACCAAGCAATGATGGTGGTAGTCTTTTTCAGAAACTTAATTGGAACACAATCGCGTCTGGCTAAGGCGTGAAAGTCTACTGAGGGATAACTGCTCCCATGCTCCCGTTGAAGTAGAAAGTAAAGTCTAGTTTTGTCTAGGTTTTATATAGCAGATCATCTGTTGAGCATTCAATTTGCACAAACTGGACGGGCATCTTTGCCCTTCCCACAAGGGTTGTATTTAGATATGTTGTGCAAAATATTAACTAAAATCTATCTTTCATTCCCCGTAAACGAGCAAAAGTTTGTATTGGATCACTACTTTTGGTCACTAACTGTAATGATGGTTGTTCCCAACGTAAAAACGGATTGGTGAGCTTTTCCACACCCAAGAATGAAGGAACAGTAGCTTCTTGGCGACTACGATAGTTTTTAACTTCCTCGTAGCGCCTTTGTAATTCGGTATTCTCGCTATCCACAGTCAGAGCAAATTGCAGATTCTTTAAAGTGTATTCGTGGGCGCACCAAACACGGGTATGATCTGGGAGAGAGCGGAGTTTACCCAAAGATTCCACCATTTGCGTCGGTGTACCTTCAAATAAGCGACCACAACCGCCAGCAAACAGGGTATCACCACAGAATAACTCTCCGGTTTGGTCAGATGTTACTGGGAAGAAGTAGTAAGCGATATGAGCGCGGGTGTGTCCAGGAATGAAGAAAACTTCGGCGGTGCGATCGCCAAATTGAATGCGATCGCCTTGTTGCAAAAATACCTGTTGTCCCGGAATTCTTCCCCGATCTTCCGCACCTCCATAAACTGTCAAGTTAGGGAAATCTTGGATTAACTTTTTGTTTCCACCCACATGATCATTATGGTGATGAGTGTTGAAAATGGCTACCAACTCGGCTTGGAGTTCTGCAAGCTTCTTTAATACTGGTTCAGCCTCTGCTGGATCAACAACAGCAGCAATATTTTGTTCCTCATCGTGTAGTAAGAATATGTAGTTATCTGAGAGCGCTTCCAGACGAATTACCTGCATTCCCTATTTCTCCCATGTGTTTTAGCTATCTTAGAGGATGTTTTCACAATATTACACAAACATCCTCTGAGAACCCCAGTCAATTACTCAGCTACTTGCATAAATTGACTAAACTATCTATATTTTGTTTATTATAGCTTTCACTATTCATAAATCATGATAATATGCAACCGTACTTACACTTAGGCTATACTAAAGTTCAGTTTAATGAACTTTTTTTTTACAGTAACATTCTTCTGGGTAAGAAGTTAACTTTTTGGGATGATTTTTGATGGCAAAAATCAAAATTAAGAAAAAACGAACCACGTAAAGCCTTCTCTACGAGAGGCTTCGCCAACGGCATAGCTTCGCTTACCGCGTTAGCGTCTCCCCTTCTCCCAAAGGGAGAGGCTAGCGCCAAGGGAGAAGGGACGAAGGACACAAAGGTAAGAGGTTTCAAAGAGTTTTTGCATTTTAGGTGAATTTAATTGACCAACTATTTACTCTTGTATCTGGGTTTTATAATTTTTAATTTTTTAGAGGAATAATTAACATATGGCTCCATTCGTTTCGTTCATTCTCCCCTGTTTTAATCGCGCCATCTATCTGGAAAAATGTGTTCAAAGCATTTTAAATCAAACCTTAACAGACCTAGAATGTCTAATTATAGATGATGGTTCAACTGATTATACTCGTCAAGTAGCTGATAAGTTAATCGGTAAAGATTCACGAGTTAAATATTTTTATAAAGATAATGGAGGAGTATCTTCTGCCAGAAATTTTGGCATGAATCAGGCTGAAGGAGATTGGATTCAATGCTTAGATCCTGATGATTGGATTCATGAAGATAAAACTAGATTTCAATTAAGTTATTTAAATAATTTAACAGAAAAGGAAGTTGTATTTTATTGCGATTATGAAAGAGTACATTTAGATGAACAGCAAAATATTATTAAACGAGAATTGAAGATAGTTTCTGCTCTCACACGGGAACAATTAATCAACAGATTGTTGCTTCCTGACTCTTTAGCTAATTCACCATTTCCCTTGCTTCAGCAATGTTTACTCATGCATAAAAGCGTTATTCATCACAAAAGGTTTGATGAAAATCTCAAAGCTCTTGAAGATAGAGATTTTGTATTAGACCTTCTCGTTGCAGATGTAAATTTTGTTTATACACCGATAGTGGGGACATTCTACACCAAACATCAGACTAATACAACTAATAATTGGTCTTACCTCAAAGGTTGTTACACAAAATTATATGAAAATGTCTCTAGAAAACACCTAGATTTACTACCATTATGCCAACCGGGAATTGATTATTTCATTAAAGAAGCAATTAAATACAAAGATAAAAACACTTTTGATAGATTACTGAAAATCTTAAAAATGCCCTTTTACTTATTAGACAACCAAATTAAAATAAACCATCGGATATTACTCAAAATTATTTATATAACCAGGTTATTTATCCCCAACTTTATCCTATATGAAAAATTCCGTGGTCCACGGTCAAAAAAGCTCATGGCTATATTTGCCAAAATGATCAATTTTGCTCCCAAGAGTCAATCAAATTGAGAAAAATCTGAAATATAGCGTTTCCCAGACTGCTAAAATCTATATTATCTGTGTTAATCTGTGGTCGAATAATTATTGTCATACCTATTGAGATAATAATCGCTATATTAACTGAATAAAAGCCCCTAAAAAAAATACCTTAAAATTAGTCAAATATGAAAAAAATCAAGGTTTCATTAGTTGTTAGTGATTTATCTAGTGGAGGTGCAATCAGAGCATTTCTTTTAGGACAAGTTCTAGAAAAGCTGAATTATCAAGTAGAAGTTATAGGCTTTTTATTTGGTAAAGAACTTTATGCAATTCCTCCTTCTAATATGTCTGTGATTTCGATTCCAGGAAAAAATTATCCTGAATTTTTGAATTCATCAAAAAAACTTTTAAACCAACTGGATGGAGATATTATTTATGCAATAAAACCCAAACCTACAAGTTTTGGTATATCTCTAATAAAAAAAATCAGCAGTGGTCGTCCCTTAATTTTAGATATGGATGACTGGGAATTAAGTTGGTATGGTGGCGATGACTGGAAGTATAGTCCAACTCCCAAACAATTATATAGAGATATCTTTAAAAAGAATGGTGCATTGAGATTTCCTGACCATCCGCTTTATGTCAAGTGGATAGAAAATTTAGTATCTCGCGCAAATGCAATCACTATAGATACTCAATTCCTCCAACAGCGCTTTGGCGGTGTTTATGTCCCTAATGGCAAAGATACGGCAATATTTGACCCCAATAATTATAATTCTGAAGCGAGCAGAGAATATTATGGTCTTTCTGGGTTGAGAATTTTGATGTTTCCCGGCGCACCTAGACCACACAAGGGGGTGGAAGATGTTTTAATAGCATTGGAGCAGTTAAATCAGCCAGATTTAAGATTAGTAATTGTGGGTGGTAGTCCTTATGATAATTATGATGAGCAGCTGATGGAAAAGTGGGGACGTTGGATTATTAAGTTACCAAAGTGTCCGATAGAAGTTATGCCTCATGTATTAGCTGCTGCTCATATTATAGTTGTTCCTCAGCGAGATACTTTGACTGCTCGCGCCCAGTTTCCTCTAAAGCTTTCTGATGGAATGGCAATGGCTAAACCTGTATTATCAACGATAGTTGGAGATATTCCCGAAATTTTGGGTGAAACTGGTTATTTAGTTAAACCTAGTTGTCCTGAACAAATTGCGGAACAAATTCAATTAATATTTGAGAATTTGGAGTTAGCAAATGAGCGAGGACAAAGAGCTAGGGACAGATGTGTGGAAAAATATAGTATAGAGGCGATGGCTTCTAGCCTTGAGTCTGTAATTTCCCAGTTATAAACATCTGGTTTGCAAAATTTTCAAGATGCCATAAACTTAAGGTGCAATTATGTAAATTTTTATAAACAACGGTGTTTAATTTAGGGAATAACTTGATTTTTTAAGTAGAGATAATATTGCATTCATGTTGATATATTTGTCATTGCCAAATATACAATAAATTGATAAATTATTTAAATAATAATTAAATTGTGATATAAATAACTGATGTCTACCAGGAAATTACTACTAAGATTTGCTAAACCCTATCCAGGTTGGATTCTGCTAACGATATTATTGGGATTTTCTGGAGCCTTATTTAATGGGGTTAGTACAGCGCTGATTGTGCCAGTAATTTTAAAAATTGTCGGTCAAGAGGTAGATTTTACTAATGCTCCCCCCATTCTGAAAATTATTATAAATCCATTTGATAACGTCCCAGAAAATTACCGTATAGGGGTAATGGCTGGGGCAATTTTGTTGATAATTATTTTAAAAAATATAGCTACTTATGCCAGTGTATTGACATCGAGTTCTTTCACGCGAATGCTGACATCAGATATACGCGAATCTGGATTGAAATTATTAATGGAGGTGGATATAGATTATTATGCCAAGATGAAAATTGGCGATTTAATCAATAGTCTTGGTGGAGAAATTGGTCGGACTGCCAATGCTGTGTCTAATATAATAAAATTAATTATTCTAGTAATTACTATTTCAGTTTTTGTGATCATATTACTGTCAATTTCTTGGGAATTGACAATTGCTGCGGCTTTTTTACTATCTTTTGTGACTCTAATAAATCAGTATGCTATTTACCGTTCTAAAAGCTTTGGTAAGCAACTGAGTGAAATGTCTAAAGCCTATTCAATTGCTGTGCTAGAAACACTGAATGGCATAAGATTGGTGAAAGCGACGGGAAATGAAGCGAAGGAATATTTCAGAATTAAAAAACTCATACGCGATCGCGAAGCAGCCGATTTTCAATCTCAAGTTAATTCGCAAGCGATCGCACCAATCAGTGAGGTAATGGGAATTGCATCTTTACTGGTGATTATATTTTTGAGCCGAACTTTCTTTTCAGACCAAATTTCTACTCTTTCCGCCGTACTATTAACATATTTATTAGTGCTGCTGCGATTATTGCCATTAATTTCTCAGTTAAATAGTCTGCGTAGTAGCTTTGCCAATAGTTCTACAAGTGTAGCCATCATCACTGATTTTTTAAATCGAAATAATAAGCCTTTTATGACTCAGGGGAATATTCCCTACACAACATTACAGGAGGGGATACATTTTCAATCTCTTTCCTTTGCCTACCCTGGTCATCAAAAGCTAGTACTCAAAGATGTAGACTTATTTTTACCCTGTGGTGCGACTTTAGCTTTGGTAGGTGGTTCAGGTGCTGGTAAATCCACCTTGGCGGATCTTTTACCGAGATTTTATGACCCGGTATCTGGCAGTATTACCATCGACGGTAAGGATCTGCGTGACTTTGATCTCATATCTATGCGAAAGAAAATGGGAATTGTCAGTCAAGATACCTTTTTATTCAATGATACAGTACAGAATAACATCGCTTATGGGCGACCGTCAGCTACTGTGGATGAGATTATCACCGCAGCAAAGCGGGCTAATGCTTACGAGTTCATTAGTAAATTACCCCAGGAATTTGAAACCCTGATTGGCGATCGCGGTGTTATGTTATCTGGTGGACAAAGACAAAGATTAGCGATCGCTCGCGCCCTGTTACAAAATCCCGAAATTCTGATTTTAGATGAAGCCACCAGCGCTTTAGATACGGTTTCCGAACGCTTGGTACAAGCTGCACTTGATGATCTCAGTCGCACTCGCACAACCTTAGTAATTGCTCATCGCCTTTCCACAGTGCAGAAAGCTGATCAAATTGCTGTGTTAGAACAAGGACGTGTAGTAGAGGTAGGAACTCATCACGAACTTTTACAAAGGGGTGGTTACTACTCACGTCTGTATTCCATGCAATTTAGCGATCGCCCGAAAATCTCCACCAAAAGCAGCCAAAGCTTCATCCGCATCTCTGACGAATTGCGGACGCGGTTCAACTCAATGATTGGGTTCTTAAACTTATTAATTGATGGTATGGTAGCCAATCCCCAAGAACAGCAAGAATTAATTACAAAATCCTATAAATCAACTCTAAAAACCATCACAACAGTTGATATATTAGAAGATATTATTCACTTACAAATCCAAGAGCAACTACTATCATCCCCGCATCAAAATATCATTACCAAGTATCCAACCTTTGAGCAAATTGCCGAAAAAGTTCGCCAACATCTCAATACAATAATCAGTATCCTGTCCTTTTTAGATAATAGCTTAAAACCAATACAGCCAGGAAAAAGTAAACTGATTATAGAATCATATCATGCTGCTAAATCTTTAATTGAAGATTTAGAAAAATTTGGAAATCAAATATTCAAATTATGAAAAATACTATATATTCTATATTAAACAAGAATTAGCAAAACCACAACCTCACCTAGTCCAATAAATAAATGCAGCAAAATTAGGATATTCAATCGAATTGGTTCAACAATTATCTTGGCAAAATCGAGCCGCAAAAATTATGAGTTATATTGATAAAAATTTCCGTCCTCAAATGATAAATTAACATGAGTATTAAAACGATTGGCATGATCAGCAGCTATCCAAATCTTAATAAAAGAGAAGATTGGCTGTGGCCACAAACGCCAAATTACTTTGGGATTTGGAACAATATACAAATGCAGGCGCTGCTAGCAAAACCCGATTTCCTGCTGATGTATCAGTTCGAGTTTCCCAAACCTCCCCAGCCCCAACCCTGGTGGGAAAAGTTAGGTAAAAAACCGCAAAAATTAGAGGTAAACATCAAATCGATCCTGCGTGATGTTCCGCCAGAACGCGTAATTTATCTTTTGCGGGAACCACCATTAACTGAAGTTATCGACGTTGCTAAACGTAGTTATCAGGAAGCAGAAAAATATTGCGGTTATATTTCTGGCCCTGATGATTTTGCGCCGACTCCTGACTATATGCCTGCAATTTGGTATCATGGTAACTCGTTTCGGGAATTAAATGAAATGCCACCACCCGAAAAAGTTTACCCTTGTAGTTGGATTACTTCTGGTATTAATCGCACAGCCAACCATCGCCAGAGGTTAAACTTTTTACAGTCCCTACAATCTCATGAAATTAAATTTGATTTGTATGGGCGCAATTTGCCTTCATGGTCGAAAAATTCGGGGGAAGTGGGTAACAAATGGCATGGTATGGCTCCTTATTATTACAATCTCGCCATTGAAAATTATGCCGAAAATGATTGGTATGTGAGTGAAAAATTATGGGATTCTTTATTGGCTTGGTGTCTACCAATTTATTATGGTGGTTCTGCTGCTGATAAATTATTACCACCGGGGAGTTTTTTGCGTTTACCAAGTTTGGATGAAAAAGGTATTGCTTACATCCAGGAAGTGACAGCTAGTCCTGATGCTTGGTATGCTGCTAAAGATGCGATCGCAGAAGCTAGACAAATTATTTTACATAAATTAAATCTACTGAACTGGTTATCAGAATTTGTTACTAAAGTTTCTGGCTAAATTGGGAATTTTTATATGGATGGTATTTGTACCCTGGCTAACGACCGAGTTTATCAGCAACTCGTGGCTTTACTTAATAGTATCGAGGCAATTTATGGGCAAGATATGCCCGTTTGCATCTATCCTTATGATGACAATACAACACAAATTACTGCGGAAATTGCTCATCGCCCTAATGTGCAGATTTACGATAATCAAGAGTCAATTCAGCAATGGGATGAGTTTGTTTGCCAGATTTGGGATGCTCACCCCAGCGCCCAAGCACATTGGTTGAAATTAGGTAATGACAAATATTATCGCGTTGGTACTCATAGACGTTATGGTGCATTTGATGGACCTTTTGACCGCTTTGTTTATATGGATGCGGACACTTTATTAATGAGTCCATTAACAGAAGTTTTTAACCAGTTAAATCACAATGATTGGGTAGTATATGATTTTCAGTACACAGATTTATCTCATGTTTATCATCAATCTTTGGCAAAATTAACCGAAATATTTCCACCAGAACGACTGCAAACGGAAATATTTTGTTCGGGATTTTATGGTTCTAAAAAAGGGGTATTTGATGCCCAAATGCGAGAATCATTACTAGAAAAACTCCGCCAAGGAGAAGCCGAAATTCTCTATGATATGGCTCCTGACCAAACTATTCTCAATTATATGGTAATGCGTTCGGGAATCTCTAGCTGTAACTTGGCTCTGGAACTGACTGAAGCTCAGAAAACAGGCTGTTGTGTAAGTTCTGCTCATTTTCAAGCTGAAGATCATATTTTATATGATCACGGGAAACGATTAACTTATATTCACTATATTGGCTTAAAATCGCAATTATTTCAGCAAGTTTGCGAGGGAGAAAATATTGATTTTCCCTATCGAGATGTTTTCTTACATTATCGCTATCTCCATGAACCAGAGAAGCGCCCAAAATTTACAACTAAAGCCAAGGCTTATAACGCGCCTCCCAGTTTAGCTACAAAAGTTTTAAAAAAGTTAGGATTAACAGGTAGAGGTAAATAACATGACTCGCGGAATTTATATTATTGCTAATGACAAAGTGACTGATCAGGCGATCGCACTCCTAAATAGTATCAGATTGCATGACGCAGATACACCCATTGTGATGATTCCTTATGATGAAAATTATCACAATATAGCCGAAACACTCAATAAATATTATGGAGTGACAGTTTACGAAGACTTAGAATTTATTGACCGTCTAGCAGGAAAGTTACATGAAACCTTCGGGGGGCAGTTTTTCGCTCGTCCGAATCAATTTCGGAAGCAAGCTTGTTGGTTTGGTCCCTTTGATGAGTTTTTGTATATTGATACCGATATTGTGGTGTTTGAAAAGATTAGTAATAATTTAGACTATCTAGCTGAATCAGATTTTATCTATTGTGATTATCAACATTTAGGTGGGATTAAAAATGTTTTCAGTCCCCAGGTATTAACAGATAAAGTATTTACTGAAGCAGAAGTTAAGGATATTTTCAATGGTGGGTTTTGGGGTTCCAAGAAAAACTTAGTCTCGGAGAATGATTTATATGAAACTTTTGCCGAGTGTGCAGCCCATCCAGAATATTTTGACTTTTCTGAAAAGACTTCTGATCAACCAATTATTAATTATATGTTGCTCAAGCGGATTTCCCGCCGCTTCAATATAGTTAAAAGAGAAGGGAAAGCACCGGGAAATTGGGCAGGAACTCCACACTTTCAGAGCCAAGGCAATATTCTCTTTGATCCTACAGTCAATCAACCGCTACAATATCTCCACTGGGCGGGGATTCGGATTCAACCTGGCTGTGCTTATTGGCAAATTTGGGAACATTATCGGAATCTCAATCCCGCGTTACCTGCGGCGAATATACCCGCACCTGTAGAAAAAAGTCAGTTGGAAGCAACTCTTGAGCAGGTGAAAAATCAACTTCGGAAACTGAAAAAAGGCGTTTTAAGTGATTAATTTCAGCCCAATGCAATCGCATCGGAATTTTTGGATGAATAAATAGTTGCGATCGCACCCTACGATTCGCTAGGATCGGTAAGCTTTAGGTTATAAGCAAAGCTGCTGGTGATTGTGAGCTATGCTGCTAAAACCCAAGTTAATCAGATTTTACAGGAAAAAACGAAACCGATGGCGAAACGTGTACAGTTAGTTTTAAATCAAGATATTAGCAAGCTGGGAAAATTAGGAGATTTAGTAGACGTAGCTCCCGGCTATGCTCGTAATTATCTTATTCCCCAGAAATTAGCAACCCATGCGACTCCCGGAATTCTCAAACAAGTAGAACGCCGTCGCGAGAAAGAACGTCAACGCCAGTTAGAACTGCGTCAACAAGCTTTAGAGCAAAAAGCAGCGTTAGAAAAAATTGGTAGCTTGCAAATTGCTAAACCCCTGGGTGAAAACGAAGCAATTTTTGGTACAGTCACGACCCAAGATGTCGCAGAAGCAATTCAAGCCGCTACCAGTCAAGAAATTGATCGGCGTGGTATTACCATTCCTGATATTAACCATCTAGGGACTTACCAAGCCGAAGTCAAGCTACATTCTGACGTAACGGCTCAAGTTAATATTGAAGTTGTAGCCAGCTAAGAGAACACCAGACAATAAATTATCCCATCTTGTGGGATGGGCATCCTGCCCGTCCTTGGTGATGCCTGCTCCACAAGAAAAGTTGTCAGATTTTTTATTTGTCAGTGTCTAAATCAGTCCCAGAGGCGATTGATAGCGTCTGTACAAAGAATTGCTGAGTGAATCCCATCCAAGTTGAAATCGCTTATGTCGGAAGAACTAAGTTTTCAAGGCGATGGTAGCGATCGCCTACCACCCCAAAATATTGAAGCCGAAGAAGCGATTTTGGGCGGAATTTTACTTGATCCAGAAGCAATTGGGAGAGTGAGCGATCGCCTCTTACCAATCGCCTTCTACATCAGCGCGCACAAAGACATCTATCAAGCAGCGCTGCGCCTCCATGCTCAAGGTAAACCCACAGACTTACTCTCAGTTACAAGTTGGCTAGCAGATAACGACATCCTCGCCCGCATTGGGGGGAGAAATAAATTAGCCACCCTCGTAGATCGCACAGTATCAGCCGTTAACATTGATGCTTTAGCCGGCTTGGTAATGGAAAAATACCTGCGGCGACAGTTAATTAAAGCTGGTAACGAAATTGTCCATCTTGGTTACGAGACAGAGCAAGAATTACCAATCGTTTTAGATCAAGCAGAACAGAAAGTTTTTGGCGTTACTCAAGAACGTCCCCAATCAGGTTTAACTCACATTTCAGACACCCTGATTAATACCTTTCAAGATATTGAAACTCGTCATCAAGGTATTGCTCTCCCCGGTATTCCTTGCGGCTTCTATGATTTAGATTCCTTAACCAGTGGCTTCCAGCGTTCTGATTTAATTATTATCGCCGGTAGACCATCAATGGGGAAAACGGCATTTTGTTTGAATCTGGCTCACAATATTGCAGCTGGTTATAAATTACCGATCGCCTTTTTCAGCTTAGAAATGTCGAAAGAACAGCTAGTACAGAGACTATTAGCTAGTGAAGCGGGAATTGAAACGGGATATTTGCGGAGTGGGCGCATTAGTCAAACCCAATGGGAACCTTTAAGCCGTGCAATTGGGATGCTTTCAGAGATGCCCATTTTTATTGATGATACATCCAATATTACCATCACTCAAATGCGTAGTCAAGCCAGGCGACTGCAAGCAGAACAGGGGACTGATTTAGGATTAATCGTCATCGATTATTTGCAATTAATGGAAGGCGCAGGGGATAACCGCGTTCAAGAATTATCAAAAATTACCCGTTCTCTTAAAGGTTTAGCGCGGGAATTATCTGTACCAGTGATTGCTCTATCTCAGTTGAGTCGTGGGGTGGAAGCACGTACAAATAAGCGCCCCATGTTATCAGATTTGCGTGAAAGTGGTAGTATTGAACAAGATGCGGATTTAGTTATCATGTTATACCGCGATGATTATTATAATCCTGACAGTCCTGATCGGGGAATTGCAGAAGTAAACATAGCTAAACACCGCAACGGTCCCACAGGTACTGTTAAACTTTTATTTGATCCACAGTTTACCAAGTTTAAAAACTTAGCCAAACAAGGCAATTATTAATAATTCGTAATTCGTAATACTCGCCAAGGGCGAGAAGCAAGCTACGTAATTCGTAATTGGGGAATTGGGGAATTGGGGAAGAAGAAATAGGGTTGATTTTCCTAAACTTCAATCCCCAGACCCCAGACCCTAGTAAAGCACGGCGTAAATAGGCATACTATTTCAAAAATCTCAAAATCCCAAAATAAAAGCCTTTTGACTTTTGACTTTTGACTTTTGACTTCCGCGAAGCGGTACTATTGCCTACTTAATACCCAACAATTCAACGTCAAATAGCAAAGTGGCATTGGGTGGAATTACGCCACCAGCACCACGGGAGCCATAACCTAACTCGGCGGGAATGATTAACTGACGACGACCGCCTACTTTCATAGTGCTGAGTCCTTCGTCCCAACCTTTTATTACTTGTCCTGTACCGATTTTAAACTCGAAGGGACTATTGCGATCGCGTGAACTATCAAACTTATTACCATTTTCTAAAGTCCCGGTGTAGTGAACTACAACCGTTTGTCCACGTTCAGGAGTCGCCCCAGTTCCCTCTTCTAATTCAATATATTTCAGTCCAGATGGGGTGGTTACGACATTATCAGACATAGTATTGCTCGCAATCAAGGTTTGGTTTTGTGTGACACTCGTGGATGCTGGTGTAGTTTCGGTCAAATTAGCAGCAACAGCCGAGTTGACTTTATTCCCAACTTGTGCTAACACCAAAACTACAACACAGAGCAGCATGAAACCCACGCTGAGTAAAATTGATTTCAAAATTAGCCCTCCCTAATTAGGCAATCTGGCATTTTGAAGATTACCAACAGGACACAATTTAGTGTAAATCAGAAAGAGCATTTTATCGCCAAAGCTTATTTTCTAAATCACGCAGTTGACGCTCTAAACGGTCAATTCTCCCACGTAATTCATCCACCTCAGATTGACGAGCCACGCCCAAATCCTGCATCATATTCCGCATTTGTCGCTGCATTTGGTCTTCCCAGTTTCCCTGCTCTGACTTTAATTGCTGTACAACGTCATCCATTACCGCCTTAGCTTGCTCAGGATCAAGTTTACCGTCCTTAACCAAATCATCGCTAACTTGCCGCATTTTTTCCGCTACCAAAGACGTTGTACCAATACCTAGTACCATTAACTGTTGCAACCAGTTGTTATTATCCATACTCCCTTCCTCTTGATGATTTCCCACTAGCTGACTGGGCTGCTTGAGTGTATACAATCAAGCTATGCTGGAAAAGTGGTTTTTTTAGCCTACATCTCTATTTTGGCAAATTCGTAAACACAACAGAGGGAATTAAAAGGTGTGGTTATCGAACTACTGAAGTTTCAAGTTGCTCCAGAAGAGCGAGAAAATTATATCCAGAAGGATGCAGAAATTTGGACAACCGGGCTGGCTAAGTATCCGGGATTTTTGGGAAAAGAAGTTTGGATTAACCCCAATGATCCCACAGAAGTGATTTTCATTATTCGTTGGGCTACACAAGAGCAGTGGAAAGCCATACCTTTAGAAGACTTACAGATGATTGAAGACAAATTCACCCAAGCAATGGGAAAATCCTATCCCATTGTCGAGTCAGCCGAATATCAAGTCCGAAAATTTCCTCATTCGTAGATTATGCCTGACGATCACAATCACGCCCAAATGGATGTGAAAGTTGTAGCATAGAAATCTAGCATCAATTTTTAAATAAAATATTTATGTCTGCTACGCCGCTTGTTTCTCAGGTTGATTCAGTAAAATCAGAACTAATTCCGCCCCTACTAGGTGCTTCAGTTGCAGAGTTAAGCCTTTGGGTACAGCAACAGGGACAACCCGCCTATAGAGGTAAACAACTGCACGATTGGATTTATCATAAAGGAGTGCGATCGCTAGCTGATATTTCTGCCTTCCCGAAACAATGGCGTGCAGAAGTTGCAGAAGTACCCATTGGACGTTCAACTATACATCATCGCGCTGTTGCACCCGATGGCACGATAAAATATCTCTTAAAACTTGCAGACGGTCAAATTATTGAAACTGTGGGTATTCCCACTGCAAAACGCTTGACGGTTTGTGTTTCTACCCAGGTAGGTTGTCCAATGGCGTGTGATTTCTGCGCTACTGGTAAGGGTGGCTTTACACGCAATTTGGCCAGACATGAAATTGTCGATCAAGTTTTGACTGTACAAGAAGATTTTCAGCAACGGGTTAGCCATGTAGTGTATATGGGCATGGGTGAACCTTTATTAAATACTGAGAATGTGTTAAAATCTTTGAAATCTTTGAATCAAGATGTGGGGATTGGACAGCGATCGCTTACCGTTTCTACAGTGGGGATTCGCGATCGCATTCGTCAATTAGCCCAACACAATTTACAAGTCACTTTGGCTGTGAGTCTACACGCACCTAACCAAGCACTCAGAGAAGAACTAATTCCCAGCGCCCGCCCCTATCCCCTAGAAGATTTGCTCGATGAATGTCGGGAATATGTGGAAATCACTAGAAGACGCATCTCTTTTGAATATGTGCTTTTGGCTGGGTTCAACGACTTACCAGAACACGCTATGCAACTAGCAAAATGTCTGCGGGGATTCCAAAGTCATGTAAATTTGATTCCCTATAACCCCATTAGCGAAGTTGATTATAAGCGCCCTAGTAGCGATCGCATTCAAGCCTTTGTTAACATTCTCAAACAACAAAACACTGCTGTGAGTGTCCGTTATTCTCGTGGTTTAGAAGCCGATGCTGCTTGTGGACAACTCCGCGCCAGCAAATAAAATTACCCTTGTAAAGACCCGATAAATCGTGTCTTTACTTACGGTATTTATTTAACCTTAGCAAATTGTTTATTCGCATTAATCCCTGGAGCATAAGCTTCAATGACCTTACCAGTAACCGTACAAGTGATCATCAAGTAATCGCAAGTTGGGCATTGTGTCCGAGTTAATTGACTATCAGAAATATAGTGACGCTCCGCATCACTGCCACAATTTGGACAGTGAACTTTTTGGACTGTATTCATTTTAAAACCCCTGTTTGTAATTATTTTTTATTTAACAAAACTTAAAGTTAAAACGGCAGATATTTTAATTGGGTTCAACTTAACAAACAGCCTTGATCTTGGCTGGTTATTTTCCAGAAAATTTTAGATTGGCATTTTTTATGTTTTCTACATTATCTCAAATTTTAGCTAAATTTACCATCCCACTTTAGATATATAAATTGATTTTATTTTCACACAGTTTCTTAGAATTTCAGTGATCCCTATCACCATTACCTTGAGATAGTCTTATTTTATGCTTATTTCAGGCAATTCTTAAAAGCCGTTCTTGTATTGAAAAATTAACAGCAAAAAAATACTGTATCTTTGGTAACAAAATTTTGTATTTTAAGATTTAGTTAATATTTGTTTGGTGAAGCAAAACAAAGCTACTATAAATTGTATAATATTTTACAGGACATTTACGTCTGAATGATTCAAATAATTTATCTTATAAAAGAGTATTTTGACTTATTTTAAAAACAGCTAAATCTGTAAATAAAGAATATTAAAAATGTCTAAAGTTTGATATGATATATAGTCTGGCTGTTTAAATAATGTTTCCTTAATTTTTATGGGGGAAGTCAAATTAAAGTTTGGAGATTTATTTGCTGGTATTGGAGGTTTTAGATTAGCTTTTGAAAAAGCTGACTATGAGTGTGTATTTTCTTGCGAAATTGATCAAGCGTGTCAACAGGTTTACTTGAATAATTTCGGAGACAAGCCAGAATGTGATATTAGAAAAATTGATTTAGAGAAATTACCTTATTTTGATGTTTTAACTGCTGGTTTTCCTTGTCAACCTTTCAGTATTTGTGGACATAGAAAGGGTTTTCATGACACTAGAGGAACTTTATTTTTTCATATTTGTGAAATTATTGAGCATATTCATCCTCCTGTAGTTGTCTTGGAAAATGTTAAGCATATATTACATCACGATCAAGGTAGAACATTAGACGTAATACTCTATTCTTTAGAAGACATGGGTTATATAGTTAACTACGAAATAGTTAACTCTAGAGATTTCGGACTACCACAAAATAGAGAACGAGTAGTATTTGTGGCGACAAAAGACAAGAAATTTAATTTTAAAACTCTTCAAAAATCTCATCCAGTTCCCACGTTAAGAGAATTTTTGTGTACTTCAGGAAAGTTTGAATATCTAAATCCTGAAGAATACACCATGATAGATTATCCTAAACAGCAAGCATCAGGTTTGATTTTTGTAGGATATCGCAATAAAAGTATTTGGAAAACAGGTGTTAGACCAAATACAGAACATTTATCACGAGTTCATCATCAACCAAATAGAATTTATTCTATAGAAGGAGTACATCCAACAATACCTTCTCAAGAGACTTCAGGAAGATTTTTTATTTACATACCAGAAGAAAATGCAGTTCGTAAATTAACACTGCGAGAGTGTTATAAAATTATGGGTTTTCCTGAAGATTTCAAAACTCATCGCAATTTAGCAGAGTGCTATAAACAAATAGGTAACTCTGTGTGTATACCAGTAATGTATGAACTGGCGAATCAAATTAAAAAACAAATTTTTTCACATCAAGATAGCGAAGTAGAAATAGTCAGTCTGAATAAAAATTCTGATTGCAATCAACCGCTTAAACTAGAAACACATTCGATTATGAATCATCGAGAAAAACTTATACAGATTTATTACAGCATATCTGAATTTAACATTAATCAAGTCGAATTACCCCAAGAATGTCAAGATTATGTTGTGGAGATTAGTAAAAAATGCTTTGCTAGAAAGGCAGTTTATACGGTGCTTGTTACTCTTTTAGTACATAAGGTATTACATCCATATCAGGATATTCGATACCATCAAGTTGATCTCCCAGGTGGGTTTTCAGGAAGAACTATAGATACAAAATATATTACTCCTACATTAACAGAGTTAGGTTTACCAGCAATGGCTGAAAGTGGTTGGTTAACACGTTCTTTAGAACAACCTTACCCTTATACTTTAAATTATGAGGGAAATATCAGTCCTAAATCTTTAAAATTAGCATTTCTGAATATTATTGATTTTGTGCAGAAACATCCTGACAAAGCAGAAAATGTTTTAAAATTGCTTTTGAAATTAGTAAACTCAGCTAAAGATAATAATTTGGTTGAAATTATTAAATTAAGTAATCCAGAAAAATTAGACTTAAAGAGTTTAGTCAATGCTTTAGATGAGCATTTTAATTATAACTATAAAACTGATGGTGGCTCAAAATTGCCGGTTATTGCTTTCTATGCTATTTATCAAATTTTAGTTAAGGAAATATCTAGATATAATTCCTGTACCCTGAAAAAATTAGGAAGTCATACGGCTTCTGACAGAACTTCTAACACTGCTGGAGATATTGAAATTATTGATAAAAATGATCATCTTATTGAAGCGATAGAAATAAAATATGGGCAAGAAATCACTTTGCAAATGGTTTACCGCGCAAAAAATAAAATTATCAAACATAATCCCCGAAGATACTACATTTTTGCCTCAAAAGATGTTAATCAACTAGAAGCTGATAAGATTGATGAAGTTATTAAAGCAATTGCATCAGAACATGGATGTCAATTAATTCTTAATGGAATTATCCCGACAATTAAATATTATTTGAGGTTAATCATGTCTATCACGGATTTTATTGATTTATATTCACAATTAATACAGTCAGATAATGAAATTCAAAAAATTCACAAAGAGAAATGGAATGAAATTTTAGGTAGATTAATGATTGATGAATAAAATTTAGATTCCTGAAGCAGGATGGAAATAATCGTAAATTTCTTGGGCTAACCTTGTCCCAATTCCTGGAACCTCAGCTAGTTGCGCTGGTGTGGCTTGTCTGATATAATCGACTGAGCGAAAATGCCCTAAAAGCTGCTTTTGGCGATGGTGTCCTAAACCGGGAATTTCATCTAAACGCGATCGCTTTAATTTGTCACTGCGTTGTTGACGATGGAAACTTACAGCAAATCTATGGGCTTCATCTCTTAACCTTCGCAATAACTGCACTCCTGGCTGTTCTGCGTTTGTTTCTAAAGGTTGCGATTCTCCCGGTAAAAAAATCTCTTCTCGCTGCTTCGCTAAACTGACAACGCGCAAGTCTTCTAATAAATCCATTTCTTGCAAAACAGCGACAACAGCAGATAATTGACCTTTACCACCATCAATCATAATTAAATCAGGCCAGTCAGGATTTCCCACTCTGGCTAATTGTGAATCTTCGCCATACTTGCGAAACCGTCTCTGGATAACTTCCGCTAAACTAGCAAAATCATCTGAGTGTCCAGATGTAACTGTGGGATTCTTAATTTTATAGTGGCGATAATGCTGTTTACCCGGTAAACCATCAATAAACACAACCTGGGAAGCTACCGCGTTGGAACCCTGAATGTGAGAAATATCATAACCTTCGATGCGGTGGGGTAAATCGGGTAAATCGAGAATATTGGCTAAATCTTGTATTGCTTCATGGTTGCGATCGCTTAGTTTTTGCATTCTTTGCAATTCATACTCAGCATTTCGCTCTACCATCTCTACTAATTCTGCCTTAGTTTGGCGCTGGGGAGCTAAAATCGTAACTTTTCTTCCCTTGCGTTGAGTCAAGACATCCGCCAAGATTTCTGCATCTGGTAACTCATGCTGAACTAAAATCTCTGCGGGAATTTCCACAGCATCCGCAGTTTGATAATGTGATTCTAAAACTCGTTGTAAAATAGCTCCAGGTTCAGCGTGACTATCTGCAATAAATGCTAAACGTCCGACCAATTGTCCGGCGCGAATCTGAAATAATTGAATACAGGCGCGTTCTTTGTCGCTCGCCAGTGCTAAAGCATCTCGTGAAACTGTATCATCTGGTAAGGAAACTTTTTGATCAGCTGTTAACGATTTTAACCCGGATATTTGATCGCGAATACGCGCCGCTAATTCAAAGTTTAACGCTTCGGCGGCGGTTTGCATTTGGGCTGTGAGAATATCAATCAATTCTTGAGTTCTTCCTTGAAACACCATCGCGACTTTCTGTACAGTTTTGCGGTATTCTTCGGGAGAAATTAGCTGTTGACACACACCCGGACAGCGCCCTAAGTCATAATTTAAACAAGGACGGTCTTTGAACAGTGGTTGAGGTCGTTGTCGCAATGCAAATATGCGTTTAGATATGTTTAATATTTCGCGTAATAAACCTGTATCTGTATAAGGGCCGTAAAACTTATCTCTGAGTTTACCTATTTGACGTTTCCGGGTGATGAAAATGCGCGGATAGTCTTCTGACCACGTTATACAGACGTAAGGATATTTTTTATCATCTTTGAGTAAAACGTTAAAATAGGGCTGATGCTGCTTAATTAAGTTGGCTTCTAGGGCTAATGCTTCAGCTTCTGTATCAGTGACAATAAATTCAATCTCAGTCACCTGCTGAACCATTGTGGCGATACGATGGCTTTTGTGATTGCTATCCTGGAAATAGGAACGGACACGCGATCGCAATTTTTTAGATTTACCTATATATATTATGCGATCTTCACCGTCCCGCATGAAATAAACTCCCGGTTCCGAGGGAATTTCAGCTAAACGGTTTTCTAGTTTTTCTGGATCTTTAATTAGTGGTACTATTTCAGCAGAGATTGCCACAACCCAATTTCAGTAGTTTTATCTATCCTTATTTTAAGAAAAATAAATTTGCTCTGTTGATATAATTCATTTAATGAATTTCAGATCAAGTTTTAGTGAAGGAACTGAGCAATTCTCTCTACAGCAGTTTGTAATAAAGGTGGTTCATGTACTAAAGCAAAGCGGACATATCCTTCACCAGATTTACCAAAACCAGCACCAGGGGAAGCCGCTACACCAGTTTGTTTGACTAACTCAGTACAGAATTCTACAGAATTTTTATCCCAAGGTGAGGGTAACTTAGCCCAAATATACATTGTACCTTTGGGAGTGGGAACTTGCCAACCGATTTGATGTAATGCGGTAATAAAAGCATCACGCCGTTTGCGGAAAATAGCCACCCCATCTGCGACTCCGGCTTGAGGTCCGGTTAAAGCGGCGATCGCACCATTCAAAATTCCCTTATACTGATTAAAATCCACAGCAGCTTTGACTTGGCGCAGAGCCTTAATTAACTCGGCGTTACCGATGGCGTAACCGATGCGGAAACCGCCCATATTGTAGGATTTGGAAAGGGTAAAAAATTCAATAGAGACGCTTTTCTCTGGGTCAGCTTGCAGCACTGAAGGAACGACATCCCCAATTTCGCCAAATACCAAATCCACATAGGGAAAATCGTGAATTAAGGCGATATCATGCTGCTGACAGAAAGCCACTGCTTCTTGGAAAAAAGACAAAGGAGCGATCGCCGCCGTGGGATTATGAGGATAACTTAATACCATCATCCGCGATTGAGCCAAAACATCCGCCGGAATCTCAGCAAATACTGGTAAAAAATCGTTTTCTGCCAGTAGTGGCATTGGGTATATTTGACCACTAGCCAAATAGACTCCCCCGGCGTGGGAGGGATAACCCGGATCTTGCAACAGCGCAAAATCTCCTGGGTTGAGCAGTGCTAAAGGTAGATGGGCTGTACCTTCCTGGGAACCAATCAGGGGTAAGACTTCAGTTTCTGGGTCAACTGTGATGCCAAATTTTTGTTTATACCAGTCAGCTGCGGCTTGGCGAAAGCCTTGTGTACCATGAAACAATAAGTAGCCGTGGGTACTGGGATCATGGAGAGATTTCGCCATCGCCTCAATGACCAGGGGACTGGCTGGTAAATCTGACGACCCCAAAGACAGGTCAATTAACTGCTTTCCTGCTGATAAAGCCGCCGCCTTAGCTTTGTCCATATCAGCAAATACATTGGATTGCAGGGGTTGTAAACGGTTAGCAAACTGCATATTAGTTATTAGTCATTAGCCCTTCGGCTACGCTCAGGGTAAATCTTTAGTCATGAGTTTTTAGTCAGCTACTATTGACTAATTACTACTTAAGTGCGTATCCAAGAAGTTGAGTAATTTTTCTTTGCCAATTGCTCCTTCTGTGGAGCCTAATACCTTGTCTCCTTCAACGAGTCTCAAGGCTGGTACGCCTTCGACTTGGTATTGTTTCACAGTCTTGGGGTTGGGATCGACTTCGATTTTAACAATTTTCAGGCGATCGCCGTATTTGGTAGCCGCTAGGTTAATTAGTGGCGACATCAACTGACAAGGACCACACCAGGAAGCCCAAAAGTAAAGCAATACAGGCTGCTCGGCTTTCAATACTTCGGTTTCAAATTCACTATCAGTTATGGTGATTACACCCTTACTCATTACAGTCTCCATTAGGTGGCATTGATCAAAGTTCGCACACACAATACTCTACCTTAAAAGTGCTGGATGCTGTTAGCGTTGAGGGGCAGAGACATCTCCAACTAAAAATGTAGAGACGTTGCATGCAACGTCTCTACAGGGGTTTTAGAAAAAGCATATTTAAATTCAGTCGATGTCTCATGTAAAATCCCACAACCAACAGCTGTGGGATACCCTCATTCAACAAACCAGGTTTTGCGCCAATTGCGTAGTCAGTAAAAATTACAATTGATCCAATTGCCTTTTTAGGGCTTCTAAGTCCGAATCAACTACTTCACTGGCTGGATTCGATTTAGGGGCGGTGCTTTCTTGTTGCGGTGGTAGTTGGGCTTGATTAGGTGCAGCCGCAGGTGGTAAAATTTCCATTTGTGCCTTCATCGCTGCCAATTCATCATCAACGTCGCTACCTTCCAACTGAGCAAATTGGCTTTCTAAATCACTACCTACTAACTCTGCACCTGCTTGGGCGCGAGCTTCTTGCATCAAAACTTTTTCTTCCATGCGCTCAAATGCGGCCATCCCGCTGCTGCTACTCATTCCGCGCACCATACCTTCAAGTTGCTCTTGGGCTTTAGCAGAGGTAATCCGCGCTTTGAGCATTTCTTTTTTGGTCTTAGCTTCAGAAATCTTGCTTTCTAGCTGGATTAAGTTGCGCTTGAGGGTTTCGGTTTGAGTAGTTTGCTGATCGAGGCTAGTTTTGAGCGCCCCTGCGGTATCGCTAAAACTTTTTTTACGTTCTAGGGCTTGTCGTGCTAGGTTTTCATCGCCCTTTTGTAGTGCTAACTGAGCGTTGCGTTGCCACTTATTGATTTCATTTTGGGCATCATTATACTGTTTTTCCGTGCGTTTTTGGGCGGCGATCGTCTGAGCTACACCCTGACGCAACTGTACCAAGTCTTCCTGCATTTCCAGGATGGCTTGCTCTAGGATTTTTTCCGGATCTTCAGCTTTATTAACCAAGTCGTTGAGGTTAGAACTGACTACTCGTCTAATTCGATCAAATAATCCCATAATTGTGTTTTTCCTTGTAGAGTTTACGCTCTTTGTGGTAAAATTCGCTTTTTTACTATTTAATAGCTTCCTATTTCAATGTAATCTTTCCGGTTTGGTTCGGTACCTCCCGACACCCGTTATTTTTTAAGATATCTCCTAACTTGGCTGATTGCCCAATCTTTAAGAGTCTTGAGATTTAGGTAATTGTTGTGGCGGAGGATTTTCACTAGCGGTTAACATCTGTCCTTTCATTGCTGCTAGTTCGCTATCGATGTCACCACCCGCTTCTAGGGATTCAAATTGTTTTTGCAAGTCGTCAGTACCCAGTTGAACCATTGCTTCTGATTGGGCTTCGATTTGCAAAACTTTATCTTCCATGCGCTCAAAGGCATTGAGACTACTTGTAGGGGAACTAGTATCAAGCATATCCTGGAGTCGGACAGAAGCCTCAGCCGAACGGGCGCGAGCGATGTACATATCTTTTTTGGTTTTAGCCTCGCCAATTTTTAATTCTAGCGATCGCATATCCTTTTTCAGTCTAGCTACCACATCATTTTGCTGCTCTATTTGACTAAATAGGGCTGTGGAAGTTTCTTGGTATGCTTTGCGTTTAGTTAAAGCTTCCCGTGCTAAAACTTCGTTACCTTGTTGTAGTGCTAACCCGGCGCGGCGATACCATTCTTCTGAAGTCGATTTTGCCGCCTGTGCTTGGCGTTCGGTGCGTTTTTGAGTGGCGATCGCTTGTGCTACCCCTTGTCGTAAGCGCACCAAATTTTCCTGCATCTCAATCACGGCTTGTTGCAGAATTTTTTCCGGATCTTCTGCACTCCCAATGAGACTATTGATGTTAGCGCGAATTATCCGCAGGATACGCTTGATAAATTCCATATTGGCTCTCTCTCCATTGATTTTGTATCCACAGCGCGGTACTAGGCTCTAGGGCGAAAACAGGAAGAATCAAGATTCGTAACCAGTACCCCATCCTTTCATCCATCCTAGACTTTTACAACTCATGGCTGCTGAATCCTGGCTTTGATACCCTTGGACTGAAGCTCTTGTACCCTTTGTTTTGCTTCCTCTTGCGTCTTGACAGCAGCCAGATAAATTAAAGTTTGTCCCGGTGATAAATAAGCATCGGGAACGATTTTTTGGGCATTAGAGAGAGCGCGATCGCCTTGATTATCCATGACTATATGATAAAACCCATCTGCTGCTGGTGTGATTTGTGCATTCCCATTAACTGGAGTTGTGGTTTCCTCAACCAAAGTTTTTGCTGTAGAACTTGGTGGTACATCTACGGGAATTACAGCCTGCAACTGTGGTAATAACTGCACATCTGGAGTCATTGGTGGTTGAGTAATCATCGGGCTAGGTGTTGGTTTAGGTTTGGGTTGTAAACCCACTACATCATTCGGGTTTCTCACCTCTGGAAATTCTTTAGCTGCCAAATTAGGATATTTAGGTATCGGTGTTAGTTGGGGTTCAGCTTCACCTGGGGTATTATTTGCAACTTCCGTAGTATTTTCCCCACCGTTGGGGGATGAGTCGGGGGAAAACAATCGAGCTAGATTAAACCCAGACCAGTCTTGAGCATCAGGATTAAATACTACATAACCCAGAGTCAGACTGGCTACTAATAGCAGTAACATGGAGCCGATACCCAAAGGCGATAGCAAACTATCATTGGAATTACGAGGCTCTTCTGGGGACTGTTCTTCATCTGTTAAACTTCGCAGCAGTGCTTCACTCGATTCCAAATAGTCATCTGGTTGTGAGGGATGCTCATTGACTGGGGCGAGGTCTTCATTGAGATCAGCATCCACCACCGCAGGGACAATACTGCTGGCAGAATTTGTGGAAGACTGGGGAATTTGTGTTTTGATAGACTCGGAATGAGAGAGTAAGTCGAAATAATCAAGTTTAGCGTTAGTTGTTACTGGGTTCTCTTCGGGAGTCTCATCAGTATATGTAGGCTGAATATCTGTATGATTATTTCCGAGCGTTGGTGTAATTTCTGCCTCTGTTCCTGGATGATTCGGCAAATCTGGGGATGGACTGCTGATGTAACTTCCCAGACGGGATTGATTTTGGATTTTGACTCCAATGCGTGTGCGTCGGTATCGGGCTAATTCTTGATCTATAGGTACTTCTAAACTCGCCAGAGCTGCGGCTAATTGAGGCTTTAAGCCAGATGTTTTCGATGATTTAGTGCCGGCTTCTATCAGGGTATTTTGATTCATTCTCTGCCTCAAACCGAGAGTACTAGATTAACTTTAGATACAATAAGCGCAATCATAGCGAAAATTGTTTAAACACTAACATTCAGCAATCTTAAAAATGTCATTCAATTCAGTTAATAATATTTTAGGCGTTCTCAAGCAACAGGCGAAATGGCAAGAACACCCATTTCAGCGCGTGCTTCAGTTATGGCCAGATGTTGTGGGAAAAGTGGCTGCTACTCATACCCGACCATTATCAATTCAGCGTGATGTCTTGCAGGTAGCTACTTCTAGCGCTGCTTGGGCGCAGAACATGACATTTGGACGAACAACTCTGCTGTTAAAATTAAATCAAAAGTTGTCTGAGCCTTTAGTGGATATTCGCTTTTCTACTAAAGATTGGCAACGTGTTCCAGATTACTTACACCAAAAAACCGTCATCCCCCAGGAACATCCCAGTTATTTGGGTGATGTTAATCGTTCTCGCAGTCAGGTTAAACCCACTATTGAGAACGCAAATACTGCTTTTGCAGCTTGGGCTAAAACAATGCAAGGGCGATCTCATGGTTTACCCCTTTGTCCTCAATGTCAATCTCCCACCCCACCCGGTGAACTCCAGCGTTGGCAAATCTGTTGTGTTTGTGCTGCCAAGCAGTTTTAGTTACTGAGAGTTTTAACAGTATAAACTGAATATAATTCCCTACTAGGGAACACCAGAACATCAATTATTCCCTCTTGTGGCATGGGCTGCATTCCACTAAGCTCAAGCCAAGTCCTGCCCCTCCTGGGTCATTAGCGTCTCAAACAGGGTGTCCCCGCAAAGGAAACTGTTGCACCCGCAGTAACCAATTTACAATTTATTGAAATCAAAACTTTGACCTTTATCCTTGATCCCCAGCCAGTTTTTGTTAAAAATAAGTGTGTATGCACTACTGTGATCATTTACATATATAACAAGAATATAAAAACATCATAAAGTTTATTTTTTCCTGGGGATCGCTGAAACCTATGTACAATAATGACTTATTGGTGATATTACCTCTTTATATATAGGAGCAAAATATAAGTATGTAAATCACCCATAAACTGCATTAAAGATGTACCCAAATGGAACCTATTAAATTCTTGACATCTGCCTGTAGATATTGTCGTCATTACCAGCCAGAGGGTCGCCGAGGCGGAATGTGTCAGCAATTAGGAAGCCCAGTCCAAGCAGGTTGGAAAGCTTGTTCTTTGGCACTTCCACCTTTTGCACCTTCTTGGGAAACTTTGGAAGACGCTTGGGGTTTACCAGATGCAACAAGAGTTTTAGGTTCTTCAACAACTTTGGCTACAGATGCAGACAATACTATTACTACCCCTGTAGAGCAAATAGCTAACCGCACCTCACAAGCTGCTGAGACTGAGGTAGTGCGAATTTAGTTGCCTATTCGAGAAAATAAGATAAATTTTTAATATCAGGACTTACGCAAAAACCCTCTCAAACCCTTATTCCTCTGTGTCCTCTGCGTCTGGTGTGGTTTGTTATTCCGTAATTTGTGCGTAAGTCCTAAATATTTCTAGTGCTTTGAATTTTGACCGAAAAACGAGACGCAAGCCCCTGACTTTAGGCATGGGGAGAAGGCGGTAAGAACTTTTAAGTTCCGTCAAACGATTGCGTGGCTTTAGCCACAGTGTTAAAATAGATTAGCGAGAAAACAAGTAGGAATAACCTTCAGCGCATTGAAGTATCCTAGTACGGAGCAATCCCGGCAACGGACATATCCGACTCGATTCGGAATAGTTAAAGGGCGAATAATGGCAGGATATGGAGCGTTCATCTTTAAAATATGAAGGACTCAGAAAGTATGCGCGAATGAGAGCAAAAGCTCTTTGAGTGAGTAGAGGGATACTTGAATGTCCCGTTGTCGCCTTTTTCAGGTAGGCAAGAATCCCCTGGCTTTAGACGTGGGGAGGTTCAAATCTGGAAAAGTCGCACCTGGTTATCAGGTGCGATTTTTCTAATTTTAAGGTAGCCAAGGAAAGGTGCGAAAATTCGGGGGACGTTTTTCTAAAAAGGCTTGTTTTCCCTCAGAACCCTCTTCAGTCATGTAATACAGTAGAGTGGCGTTCCCGGCGAGTTCTTGTAAACCAGCTTGTCCGTCACAGTCAGCGTTAAATGCTGATTTCAAACACCGTATTGCAGTCGGACTTTTTTCTAAAATTTCTTGCGCCCATTGAATACCTTCAGCTTCTAGCTGTTCTACTGGGACAATGGTATTTACTAAACCCATATCTAAAGCTTGTTCGGCGTTATATTGACGACAGAGAAACCAAATTTCTCGCGCCTTTTTTTGTCCCACAACACGGGCGAGATAACTTGCACCAAAACCACCATCAAAACTGCCTACTTTGGGTCCCGTCTGTCCAAAAATAGCATTATCGGCGGCAATGCTGAGGTCACAAATTAGGTGTAGGACGTGTCCACCACCAATAGCATAGCCAGCTACTAAAGCAATGACTACTTTCGGCATGGAACGAATTAAGCGTTGCAAGTCCAACACGTTTAAGCGGGGGATTCCCGCATCGTCAACATAACCCGCTTTTCCGCGAACACTTTGATCTCCACCAGAACAGAAAGCGTATTTACCATCAATGTGGGGACCTGCGCCAGTAAATAGGACTACGCCTATGTTCGTATCTTCACGAGCATCACAGAAAGCGTCGTAGAGTTCAAAGACGGTTTTAGGACGAAAGGCGTTACGTTTATGGGGACGGTTAATAGTAATTTTAGCAATGCCGTCGATTTTATGATACAGGATGTCTTCGTAGTTTTTGACAATTTGCCAGTTGATTTGGGTCATGGATGATTGCGCTGTTGTGCTTGAGAATTTTATCGCGCCTTCAGGGACAAGCGATCGCTAATATTAGTGTCTGTAGCTTTTACAATCAGTTTGTGAGACGGCTTCAAGTTAAATTCATAAAATCGCAAAGTTTAGCGAAAATAATGATATTTTAGAGAATCTGCGCTAAAAATTTCCGAGTCCGTGCTTCTTTGGGGTTGGTGAAAAAGGTATCAGGTGTAGCTGACTCAATCAGGGAACCACTATCCATGAGAATTACTCGGTCGGCTACTTCACGAGCAAATCCGACTTCGTGGGTAACTACTACCATCGTCATCCCATCGTTAGCTAGGCTTCGCATTACATCTAACACTTCTCTGACCATCTCTGGATCTAATGCGGAAGTGGGTTCGTCAAAGAGCATAATTTTAGGTTTCATCGCTAAAGCACGGGCGATCGCTACCCGTTGTTGCTGTCCACCAGATAACTGTCCGGGATATTTGTGCGCTTGCTCTAAAATACCGACTCTTTCTAAAAGTTGCATTGCTAATTCTTCAGCTTTTGGCTTTGACAACCGCCGCACCCAAACTGGAGCTAAAGAAATGTTTTCCAGGACGGTTAAATGGGGAAATAAATTAAACTGCTGAAACACCATCCCCACTTCTCGCCGAATCAGTTCAATATTTTGCAAGTCATGACTGAGGGTAATACCGTCAATGATGATTTTTCCCTGTTGGTATGCTTCTAAAGCGTTAAATGTGCGGATAAAGGTTGACTTACCAGAACCAGAAGGTCCCATCAAAACTACCACTTCTCCACGATTGACATTTAAACTCACGCCCTGGAGAGCATGAAATTTACCGTACCATTTATGAACATCTTCAGCAACAATTATTGGTTGTAACTCTGACATAGGCTCTAAATTGGGAATCATTAGTAATATTGCTCTATTGACTAATATTTAATTGTCTTTCTAATCGTCTAGATGCTAAGGACATCAAGTAACAAAATATCCAGTAAATTAATCCAATAAATAAATAAACTTCTGCATAGCGTCCGAGAAATTGGGGCTGCGCCAAGATAGAACGGGAAATACCTGTGAGTTCTACCAATCCCACCAGAGATAATAGGGAAGTGTCTTTAAATAAGCCAATAAACTGACCAACTATTGCTGGAATCACTGCCCGTAAAGCTTGGGGGAGAATAATTAAAATTACTACTAAAGGTGTATTCAGTCCTAATGCTTTTGCTGCTTCAACTTGTCCCCGTGGGATGGCTTGGAGTCCGCCACGCAAGTTTTCTGCCATGTAAGCAGCACTAAATAATACTAGTCCGGCTACTCCTCGCAGTAACCGATCTAAACGCAATTCTGTGGGCAGAAATAATGGCAACATGACTTGGGCTAGGAACAAAATCCCAATTAGCGGTAGTCCTCTGACAATTTCAATATAGAAGATGCAAAACCAACGCACTACAGGCAAATAACTGGTGCGTCCTAAAGCTAGTAAAACGCCAATGGGAAAGGAAAGGACTATACTAACGCTTGCCATTAGTAAGGTGAGTAACAAACCGTTCCAAAGGTTGGTAGATACTGCTTGCAAGCCAAACCCACCGCCAAGTAGCCACAGAATTACCGGGAACGACAACAACCATGCTAAAGAAAGCCAAGGCGCTATGATTTGATCAAATCTACTTCCCAACCAAAAACCTGCAAGGAGCAAAACTGCAATTAACAGCAACCACAGGCGGGATGTCAAATCCCAGGGCAAAATTACTAATAAGAATCCCGAAATCAAGGCATATCCAACAACCAGAGGCTTTGTCAACTGTTGTTTACCAAAGAATACACTAACAGTGATGGCGCTGAATGTGGAAGCGATCGCCACGACAATCCAAACTCGCCAGTATAAGGTTTGGGGAAACCTACCAACTAAAAATAAACGTAAATTCACCCAAATTACTGTCCATTGTGCTTGAGTAATTGCCCAATTCAGTAATCCCCATACCATCCAAAACAACACTAATAAGCAGACAACAGTTAACAAGCTGTTGTACCAGCTACTAAAGAGGTTTTTACGTAACCAAGTCAATTTAGTCATTAGTCATTTGTCATTGGTCATTGGTCATTGGTCATTGGTCATTGGTCATTAGGAAGTTACCGTCTTCTCCCCACACGGACCACGGACTACTCATTTGATCTGCACTTGGCGGTTGAATAAGTTCATTGTTAGGGAAATAGTCAAACTCAGGGTGAGATATGTCAATATCAGTAGCAACATTACTTCTACGGCTCTCCCGGTTTGGTTAAAGGTGGTAGAGGCGACAAAATAAATATCAGGGTAGCCGATGGCGATCGCTAAACTAGAATTCTTAGTTAAATTTAAATACTGGCTTGTCAGTGGTGGAATAATCACTCGCAAGGCTTGGGGAAATATTACCAGACGCATAATTAATAATGGTGGAAATCCTAGCGATCGCGCTGCTTCCCATTGCCCTTTTGGTACTGATTGAATCCCGCCTCGGACAATTTCGGCAATAAATGCACCAGTGAAAAACACCAACCCCAGCAATAAAGCTGAAAACTCTGGAGATAAACTAAACCAAGGCAGTTCTATGCCATCTTGGCTGATTCCCAGGAATCCCCAGAGGGAAATTTTATCCTCTCTTCTGGGAAAACCTAGAAATACGGCAAAGTACCAAAATAATAATTGCAGCAGTAAAGGTGTATTCCGAAATATTTCTACGTAAATCGTCGTAATTTTCCGCACTAGCCAGTTGTCTGACAACCGGGCTATCCCGGCACTAATCCCCACAATAGTGGTGAAGAAAATACCTAAAACTGCCACCCGCAATGAGTTAACTAATCCCACCCACAAGGCGCGACTGTAGGTATCAGTTGGTTGGTAATTAATGAGGGTTTCGCCGATACCAAAAGACGCTTGCTGCTGGAGAAAATCAAATCCCAACTGAATGCCTAATTGCTGCAAATTGCGGTTGAGATTACCCCACAGGATGATGACTACAACTGCTGCTAATGATACAGCTATCAGTTGTGCCACAATGTTCCAAAATCGATAATCGCGCCATACAGGTGGTTTGGAATTAGTCATGCGTGATTCTCCCCTTTAGCGAAACGGTGGAGCATAAAGTAATCCACCCTGCTGACCTAGTTGATTTTGACCGCGAGGGAGATTTAGGTTAGTTTTTGGTCCCAAGTTGCGATCGTAAATTTCGCCATAGTTACCGACGTGCTTGACTATCCTGGCGGCGAAGTCGTTTGTTAAACCGAGTCCTTCTCCTAGATTGCCTTCTGTGCCTAAAAAGCGTTTAATATCTGGGTCGTTACTAGTAGCGAATTGTCCCAGGTTCTGAGAATTAATCCCCAATTCTTCGGCTTTAATCAGCGAATAAACCACCCATGTCACCGCACTACCTAATACAGAGTCACCTTTGGCAACGGCTGGTGCTAGGGGTTCTGAGGAAATTACTTCATCCAGAATGACGTTATTTTCAGGATTGGGTAGAGTGATGCGCCGAGAAACTAATGCTGAACGATCGGCTGTAATGCCATCACAACGCCCTTCAGCATAAGTAGCAAAAGTCACGTTAACATCTTCAAAAACAATGGGCTTGTAGGTGATGTTTCGTTTCCGCATTTGGTCTGCTAAATTTTGCTCTGTGGTAGTACCACTTTGAACGCAGATGGCTTTATCTTTCATATCTGCCAGGGAATTAATTCCACGATTTTTGCCCACCATGATCGCCTGACCATCGTAAAAGACAACGGGGGCAAATTCTAGACCCATAGCAGTGGCACGACTGAGTGTCCAGCTAGTGTTACGGCTGAGAACGTCTATTTCCCCAGTTTGTAAGGCTGTAAATCGCTCTTGGGCGCTGAGGTTGCGAAATTCTACTGCATCTGGGTTGTCAAATAAAGCAGCTGCGATCGCTCGGCAGATATCCACGTCGATACCACTATACTTACCGTCAGTTTCCACAAAGCTAAACCCTGGGATTTGTCCACTGACACCGCAAATTAGCTGACCACGACTTTTAATTGCATCCCAGCGATTACGAGTTGTTTGTGTTCCGGGATTAGGATTATTTGTGTTTGTGGTTTCTCCTGGGTTGTTACAAGCCGTAATTGCAAATATTAGGGGAGCGATCGCTAAAATTAACGCTGATCTTCTCATAAACTTCATGGATACTGAACTCGGTAAATTGTATTAGTGACTACAATAATTTTGTAGAAATAAGTAGATGTTTGTAATATAAAACTTTTTGAGTACCTCTGCTGAATTTCCGGGAATATCAGGCATATTAGCTGAATGGCACTAAGTAGGTCGGCATAAATGTTAACTAGCTAGGGTCGTCATTGGTCATTTGTCATTGGTTATTAGAAAGGGTTTGGCTCCTGTTTACGAGTCGTAACATAGTTTGGTTTATTCATGCTTACCTACTTAATAAAAGCGTAAAGGCTTGTAGTTTAAGCAGTTTACAATTGCTTTTGTAATTCGTGCCGAGGTTTCGCCGTGCTGTACTAATGACAAATGACTAATGACAAATGACTAGGACTTACGCACAAGCAACGGAGAAACGAACCACGTTGGTGCTAGCCTCTCCCAAAGGGAGAAGGCACGTTCGCGAAGCGTCTCCCCTTGGGAGAAGGGAAGAGGATTTCAGAGAGTTCCTGCGTAAGTCCTAATGACAAATGACAAATGACTAATGACTAATGACTCAACCTACAATATTCGCCCCAAATCTCTCTAAATTTTCTTTTCTCCATTTAGCATCTACTTTTCTATTGGTTCTGAGTTCTAAAACTCTAATTCCCGTCTTGGGTAACAGCTGCAAGTTTTCTTTTAACTGTTCCCAAGAACTAATTAGCTGATGCTGGACATTGTATGTGGCGCACAACTGAGCAAAATCAATATCTTGGGGAGTGGCAAAAAATTCTTCAAAGGGGGGGTCAAATTTGCTAATGGGTAACATTTCAAAAATGCCCCCACCATTGTTGTTAATTAAGATAATTGTTAAATGTCCAATAAATTTATTTCTCATTAAAAATCCGTTGGTATCATGTAACAAGGCTAAGTCTCCTGTTAACATCACACTACTTTGCTGTTGATGTGCAATTCCTAAAGCTGTGGAAAGTGTGCCATCAATACCATTTGCACCTCGGTTAACATAAGGTTTTATTCCTAAGTTATTCGGTTTCCAGAAATATTCTACATCCCGCACTGGCATACTATTAGCAATAAATAAGGCTGTTCCTGGTGGGAGAGTTTGCGAAAGTAGCCAAGCAGCTTTACTTTCAATTAATTCATCTATATGTGCAAATTTGTCATCAATATTATTTCTGATTTTCGTTTCAAGTTCACACCATTTTTGTAAATAAATTCCCTGCTCAGGATTGATTATTGCCAAATTTTCTAACTCTTCTACAGATATCCTTAAATGTATGGTTTTTCCATGCAAAGGGTCTAAGTTTTCATGGCTACTATCGATGAGCCAGCGTTGGGGTTGAGTAGTAGATAGCCAGTTACGTAGTTCTTTACTGGTGGGCATTTCCCCGATCTGAATTACTATTTCTGGTGTTAATTCTTGGGTAAGTTGCTGATTGCGTAAAATGATGTCGTAGGTGGAAATTAAATAGGGGTTGAGGTCTGCATAATTTCTGACTGGGGAAAGTCCTTCAGCTAAGACAGGCCAGTTGAGTGTTTGGGAAAGACGGGCGATCGCCTGACAATATTTCTCTGCTTGTTGGGGTTGGGCTACACCGCCGATGATTATTCCTCGCTCAGATTTTAACCACTGTGGGGGAATCGGGAATGGCGAATGGGTAATAGGGTTAGTATGTGCTATTCCTGCAAAAAAGTCTTCTGGGTCGAACTGTGACTGTAAATCACTCAAGTCAATTTTATCGGGAATGGGTGCAAGGGGGTCACGCAAGGGAATATTTAAATGGACTGGCCCCTGTGTCGGCATTTGACAGCGTTCCCAAGCATGGATGATGGTTTGTCGTAGATAACCGAGCATTCTCATGTCTGGAGAGGGTACAGCTAACTCTGCTTGCCAGTTGGGGTAATTACCATATAATTTAACTTGGTCTATGGTTTGCCCAGAATGACAATTTCTCAATTCTTGTGGTCTATCGCTGGTTAATACCAACAGTGGTACGTGACTTTCTTTGGCTTCAATAATCGCTGGGTAAAAATTCGCTCCGGCTGTTCCAGAGGTGCAAACCAGCACTACGGGAACCCCAGTGGCTTTGGCTCTTCCCAAGGCAAAAAAGGCGGCTGAACGCTCATCGAGAATGGAAATAGCTTCAATATCGGGTATTTGCTGGACAAAGGCGACTACTAAAGGTGTAGAACGTGAACCAGGACAAATGACGACACTATTTAATCCCAGGCGCTTGAGTGTCTGAGTTAAGATATAAGCCCAAAGTTGATTAACATTTTTATAAGGTATGATATCAAACATAGCCAGCAATTAATTTTAATTTTTAGATTTTGTACATAGCAGTCCTAAATTATCTGTGAACCTCTTTCCTTCTTCACTTGGCGATCTTCTCCCAAGGGGAGACGCTACGCGAAGGCGACTTGGCGGTATGCGCTTCGCGCACGCTACGCGAACGATAAATTCATAAATCAAATAGGATGCCTATAGTTAAATTCAATTTAAAATCTTTCTGGGAAAGTTGAGTTTTTTCGCTTCCCGGCAAATGTCAAATTTACTCTCAAGGTCTTATGGATTGCATTCATTTAACTAATATTCGCTGCTATGGCTACACTGGGTATTTACCAGAAGAACAGGTATTGGGACAATGGTTTGAGGTAGACGTGAAGTTATGGTTAGATATTTCCACAGCTGCCCAGACTGACGCAATTGAAGATACTATAGATTATCGCAGCGTTATTAGCTCGATTCAACATTTGGTAAAAACAGCTAAGTTTGCTTTGATCGAAAGGTTAGTGGGTGCGATCGCTGATTCTATCTTGCAACAGTGCGATCGCGTCACTCAAGTTCAAGTCATTGTCAGTAAACCCGCCGCACCTATTCCAGATTTTGGCGGCCGAATTAGTATTGAAATCACTAGAACCAAGTCTAACCTCTGAAGTTCTAGCGGGCTTTTGGCAACTGATAAAATATCTCAGTAGAGAAATAAATCATGAGTAGATTATACCAAGCTGTTGATGATGTTTACCCTCTCAAACAGCTTGGGTTATTCTGCAATATTTCTCAACTCATCAAAAATAAAATTATAATCTCCTGATAATTGTCTGCAAAATAACCTTACATCTATCAGAAATTATGCTTTTATCTGATAAAATAACTATTTATTTGTTCATCCGAAAAGCCATATTTAATCAGTAATAACTCCAGTCTGCTATATATTTGCTGTCTTTATATTTTGCGTGATTTATTCGTCAATTTAGCCATAAATGGCACATTCAGGGTATCGTCGATGTAGTATCACATCACAGGTTCATTCGCCTAAAAACTAAAACTCTGCGTCCCTTTGCGTTAACCTTTGCGTAACTTTGCGTTTAAAAAATAAAATCCTGATATCATGACCATTCTTGTCTTCGGCAGCATCAACATAGACCTAGTAGCAACCACATCGAGATTACCAATTGCAGGAGAAACTATATTAGGAGAAGACTTCTTCAAAATACCAGGAGGTAAAGGAGCAAATCAAGCAGTAGCATTAGCGAGATTAGAAATTCCTACTCAGATAGTGGGACGTGTAGGCGGACAGAGTTTTGGTGAAGAACTTGTCCGTAATTTGCAACTTTCTGGCGTACAGACTGAAAATATTTTCATAGATGAAACCGTGAATTCTGGAGTTGCTATTATCACCGTAGATAACACAGGTGAAAATCAAATTCTTGTAATTCCTGGTGCAAACGGACGCGTTAATTCAGAAGACATAGAGCGATTATCCCACTTGTTACCAACAGCTACAGCACTACTTTTACAACTAGAAATTCCCATTGATGCCGTAGTAGCAGCAGCCAAAGCAGCGAAAGAAGCAAATATCAAAGTAATTTTAGATCCCGCACCCGCACAAGCGAATTTACCCGATGAACTATACCAATTAGTCGATATTATTACACCCAATGAAGTAGAAGCAGGACAATTGGCGGGTTTTCCTGTAGATAATCAGGAATCGGCAATCAAAGCAGCTAAAGTTTTATTAGAACCCACATTCTGCACCTTCAACTGTCACAAGCGGTAATTACTGAAAGCAAAATGTAAACCAAGAATAAAATCAGACATTTGTAGGGAGAAAAGATTTTGAGCAGTCATTAATATGACAAAATGGCATCAGAATGTATTGTCAATAAGTAGCAATAAGAATGAGAACTAACTTTATTCTTATTTGATAGATAAATGTCTATGCTAAATCTCTAAATTAGCAATTTTGTTAATATATACAAGCGATGAACCTAGATTTTAAACATATTAATTGAGAACTAACTGTTACATTAATTAGCCCATTAATCAAAAATCAAATAACTAATTAAATACGCAATTCCGAGAATAGTTAGGTAACAAATTTATAGTAATGAAGACAATCTGATGGTAATAGTCTCAGAATAAAATCTCTATCTTTATTCTGATTAGAGATTTGAATTTGGTCATTAGATGTAACTAAATGAATCGACTGAAAGCGCTGTGGGATTTTCAAATATTACTTCTGGTAAGCTTGATTTATATTCCCCATGCAGATGAATTGATGATGAATCTAAATGTGACGATGAAAGTGATACATTTGCTAGCTGCCTTGATGAGAATCTCGAATAAAGTTTGTTGATCGCATACCCCTTGAGTTTCAATTGCCAAATTTTCTCCTAAACATTTAATAACCTCCTCCAGGGTTTCTGAGTCTGTTAAAGCTAGTTCTTCTGATGAAACGCTCAATTTTTTCCGTCAATATGCTAGACATTACTTTCATCATTTCATTTTGGGAAATATTTGACAACAGTATAAGCATTAATGATATATTGAGTAATATATCATACATCGTCTGAACCAATCGTCTGAACCAAGATAAATTAGCGATCGCTCTTCTCTTAAAAACTTTTTGGTTTACTGAGTATTAGTTCGTTGTGCCTGAATACCTATCCCATTTTGTGGCTGCATAACAAACCCCAAAGATACTCGTTTCATAATCCAGTACAAACCTAGCAGGATCACAAAGGTGATAGCAATAATTATTAAAGGCTGTCTACCAAGCAATTCCTCTATACCTCTGGTTAGTAAAGCATCCGGTTGAGTCACGAAATCCCAACTATTGAAACGTAAGAACCTACCCCAATAAATACCAACCGCACAAAGTGCATGGGTAATTAGTTCAACCGCCAAAATCCATTGATTTTTACCTATCCGATGTAAATAGTAACCTAAATTAATTAAGGAAATTACATAAGCTTCAAACCCAGCCAAAATCACCAGCAGATAAATAGGAATTAGGACTAAGGTAATCATCCATACAGATTCAATCCTACGGATATCTTCTATAAAGTGAATTATATCGGTTAATAAATAAGGGGCATTTGGTAAGAACGCAAAGAAAACCAGGAATCCTAGCCACCAAACCCCAGAACGTCGGCGTTTAATACGAAATAACCAAACACTCAAAGCTAAAGGTATAAAAGCCAGAAATAAATTCCAAGTCATCCAACGCATATTAAAGCGTAAGATTTGTAAAAATGTGGCTATCAATTCCTCTTTCATAGTTGGTGACTCGCTAGGCGTATGAAGGACAAAATTTGACTATGAGAATTTGAGTGTAAAAATGGTTACTACTAATTTGAGAATATCTACACCAAATAACTAGTATAGCTAGAAAATCAATGCTACATTTTCAGCGATCGCAATTTGGCAGCATTGGCAACGATACAATAGACACAAATCCATAAAAGGCAGTCTTTATGGCGACACAATTGGGTAAGACCAAAGAGCTACAACATCCGGTAATCTCTTGGGAAGCCTTACCGGAGGATTTTCAACTAGAGGATGAACCAGTGGAAAATACAGGTCAGCCAATCTTGGCTGGTGCTTTGCGGGAAAGCCTAGAAATTAGTGGTTTCATCCAACCGCAGATGTTGATTGCTTCCAATTTTGGTCTTTGTGCAACTGTAAACGGGCAGTTTATTGTTAAAGCACCAGATTGGGTTTATGTTTCTACTGTAAATGAAGTTTTAGGCGATCGCAAAAGCTATACACCGAATTTACAAGGTGATGTTCCCGCAGTGGTGATGGAATTTCTATCGGACACCGACGGGGAAGAATATTCTGTCAAGCGAACCTATCCGCCAGGAAAATGGTTTTTTTACGAGCAAATCTTACAGGTTCCTGTCTATGTAATTTTTGATCCCAATGGTGGTTTGCTGGAATTTTATCACCTGGAAAATGGTCGCTACGAATTAAAACAACCCGATGAAAATGGTTTTCATTGGGTTTCGGCGATGAACTTATTTTTGGGTACTTGGCAAGGTATAAAAGAAGCTAGAACAGGTTATTGGTTGCGCTGGTGGGATCAGAGTGGTAACTTGTTACCTTGGGCTGTAGAACGACTGGAACAAGAACGCCTACGTGCTGAACAGGAACGCCAAGAAAAAGAACGGCTCATGGCTTATTTGCGATCGCAAGGTATCGACCCAAATAATTTGCCCATACAGTAAAATGCTGAGTAGAAACTGAGTAGGGGCGGGTTTTGACAGTCAGTCTGTTGTCTGTCGAAATTCTTCATAAACCCGCCCGAACAGCAATAAATATATTTACTGGGACTGTCCGCAATATTTATTCAAGTCTTCTGCTAAGGTATCCGATTTTTTAGCAGCAGTTTCAGCTGCTGTGAGAGATGTATCAATTTCTGTTCTCGCCTTTTGGAGTTTTTCCCTACCCGTTGGAGATGCTTCCGCACTTTTAGCGACACCAAGGGCAAGAGAAGCTTTAGCGATCGCTTGACTAAGATTCTCGAATATGCTGGCAAAACTGCTTTGAAATTCTTGGAGATTTGGGTCTGAAAAATTCAGTTCTTCTAAAGATTTGGTGATCACTTGCAAATCCTTTGAGAGTTGCAAACTAGTTACCACCTGCTCTCCTTTATTTTGCTCAATCAAAGAATTCCCGGCATTCACCACCTGAATTAGTCGCTGACATTGGGTAACTTTATCCTCACAACTACTAACCAGTAAAGCAATACTCAAACTCACAGGAGCCATCACAATCAACTTACGCCACACAGATAATTCCTCAACACCTGTAAAACCCAAACAATTTTAGCTAATAATTGCTCCTAAGCCACGGACGGGCAGTCCTTGCCCTCTCCCACAAAATAGAATAAGGGATGTCCAGAAAATAAATTGCCCCATTTCATCAGACCATATTTGTTCTTTATCCCCCCTGCTCCGGTGCTCCGGTGCTCCCCTGCTTACCTCAGCGATGGAATGTTTTTTTAATTGGAAGTCCCTAATTTATGTTCTGGTGTTCCCTAATCACCAATCAACTGGCAAATTCAACTGGTTTAAAGTATCTTTCTCTTGCAAAAGTGCTTGAATCTCACTGTCTATTTGAATGCGTCCACCAGATAGCACCAAAGCACGTTGAGTCACTTTTCCTAACCAATGTAATTCATGGGAAGCAATTAACATTACCTGCACTGGCAACTTTAATAATACTTGCGCTAAGTGCCGTCGCCATGCGGGATCAAGTCCGTTAGTTGGTTCATCTAAAATCAGAATTGTCGGATCTAGGGCTAAAATCGCCGCTAAAGCCGCAAGTCGTCTTTGTCCTCCAGAAAGTTCATGAGCGGAACGGTGAGCGTAGGCTTCTAGACCAAAATCTGTTAATAATTCCCTGGCGCGATCAATAGCTATGGCTGGGGGAACACCGTAATTGCGTGGTCCAAAGGTAATATCTTCTAAGATGGTGGGCATAAATAGTTGGTCATTGGCATCTTGAAAGCTAAAACCAATGTAACGCCGCACTTGGGGGAGCGTTTTCGGTTCTATGGGGATACCATTAATCAAAATTTTCCCTGAACGGGGTTGTTTTAAACCCATCAGGTTTTCCAATAAGGTGCTTTTACCAGAACCAGTTGCACCCATTAACGCCACGCGATCGCCTGCATTCAAGGTAAAGGAAAGTTCTTGCAATACTGGTTCCTGGTTAGCATAGGCATATACCAGATTTTGTACCTCAACTACACGTTTATCTGTGGGAACTTGGGGATCAAAAGTCAAAGATTTCAAGATAGCTGCACTAAATTTTTTGACACTCTCAGCGTCTTTAGACCTGAGATTCTTTAATCAATGAGCAAACTTACAATTGCTGGATTACTCCAACAAAAACAGAGGTCGATTCTCCTAAAGCGTTAATGACCGGATCCCTACCGTACTCGATTTTAGCATTTCATTTTTCCCCAAATTTAGCTTTCCTAAACTGTAATACCGTTAGGTATGACTACGCACTCAACCACATAAGTTAAGTTTTTACGTCGTTTAGTTATACTTAAATTCTAGAATTCTTGCGACTCTATCACATCTACTGTTACCAGTCAATGAATTAGGCGAATAAATTCGTGGTCAGTGAGCGAAGTCGAACTGCCCGTGTCGCTTATATCTCAGGTCTAAAGACACTGAGCTTTACGCTTACCGGGTAATCTTGTAAGAAGTTATGGTCAAGCACGCTGCGATCGCCCAAGCTACTAATAAGGCAAAACGCTCTTTTGGTTTGAATGTTGCATCTACAGGTAACTGCCCATTGTAACCACGAATTACCATTGCAGCATAAACACGCTCTGCTCTATCTAAACTGCGGAGATACAAGGCTCCAATCATCGCCGCACTGGTGTAGCGCAACCATGACACCGCACCATTTAAACCCCGCAATTGAGCGCTGCGCTGCATTCGTGTAACTTCATCGAGCAAAATTTCTAGGTACTGCCCGGCTAATAATAAATTAGCCTTAATAGGTGCGGGTACGGGTAAACTTTTCAAGGCAATACCGAAACTATGGGGAGGTAAAGTTAACAAAAAAGTATTCATGGTAACCAGAGAAACCAAGGAACGCACCAATAAAAAACTCGCTCGTTCCCATCCCAAGGGTAATGCCATAAATGAGAGGAAAATTAATTCAGTACCGAGTAGCCCTGCTAACTGGGGAATGGGTACACGTAAAGATACTGCCCAAAAAACAGCGATCGCCCCATATACGCCCAAGCAAAGCCAAGCATCATAGTTTAATAAAGCTGCCCCTACCACAATTACTAAAGACAGATGCAAGCGTAACGGCAAAGCAATTTTAAGCATTTTTGGGTTTCATTACCTTGGCAATTCCAAAAGCTACACCAAAGCTCACCACAGATCCTACCAAACCCGCAATACTCGTACCAATTAGTCCTAAAGATGGAATTTCGTAGTCGGCTAAGGGTGTTGGCACTTCTATTCGCACTTGCTCGGCTAAATCTATAAAACCTACGTTTTCTGCAACTCTTTCCAAACCGTCAGGCCATCCTGAAGCCACCAAAGATAACACACCAGCAACTAATAAAATGCTGATCACAGGTACTAACCATCCTTGAAATTTCTGCTCCTCCCCTGGAAGTAAATCTGGTCTGGCTGTCGCTAGGTAAGCTACCACACCGCCAGTAATCAATCCTTCCACAACCCCAATCAGAATATGTACTCCTGCCATAGCTGGTAAAACTATACCTGCGGATGCTGTTCCAGAAAGCACTAACTGAATGGCACAAGCCACAGATGCCACAACTATGCTGATACCAGCAGCAATACCAGCCGCCAGAGGTAAGCGACCTTTAGAGCCTCCAAATAGCCGTTGTAAGGTTTGGGTTAACACCCAGCCCACCCAAACAGAAATTACGGCTGCATTTAAAATATTTGCTCCCAAGGCTGTGATTCCACCATCGGCAAATAGCACAGCTTGAATAATGAACACTGTGGCAATACATAACATTCCCGCCCAGGGACTGCCCAAAACTATCGCCGCTAAGGTTCCCCCCAATAAGTGACCGCTAGTGCCTCCTGCTACGGGAAAATTGACCATCTGAGCGGCAAAAATAAAAGCGGTGGTTAAGCCTAGTATGGGGGCGCGACGGATACCAAAAGCTTCTTGCGATCGCCCGCAAGCCACAACCAGTGCTACAGCACTCACTAAACTCGTCGCCCCAGCTACGGGAACTGAAAGAAATCCATCAGGAATATGCATTATGTACCCTGTATTGAATGTGTTGACCCACACATTGTAAACAATGTAATTACGGCATCACATTAATAGAAAACAAAATTTCTCTTGCTTTTGCAATGCCCTCTAAGGGGATTCTATCCTGTGATTCCGGGAATCTAAACAATAAATTTTTCGTTAAATAATATACTTATTTATCGTAATGTTTAATTTTATTTCTGAAACTGGACAGATGAGTAAAAATACCATTGTCAGAGGTTGCTTGAAAACTGGTCGGCTGTAATTTTAGGCACTTGTAGAAGCAGGGAATTGGAATTAAAGTCCCCCTTAAAAAGGGGGATTTAGGGGGATCTATAATGTTTTGCTACCGACAATAGGACTTTTCAAACATCCTCTCAGTTTAATTAGCTATGTCGCTTTGGAAAGAGAATTATTTTGAATGATATCTGCAATGAATTGGGGCTAGATATCTCATGTTGTACCGCACCCTTTTCGATATTTTTTTTGAATATATTTCTAGGAGAATATAGATAATTTATTTGGGCTAAAAATAAGGGAATAATTTTAATATTTTCTGGTGCAGTTGTTCCCAAAGTTGTCTTTGTTCGGCTATTTCTTCAGTAAATAACATTTCATATATTAGTGGTACTCCTAACTGTAGTTCTTCCAGCATTTCGCGTTGCTTAAAGACATCCTGGGGATTTCCTTCTAACATAAGTTGTCCTCTATCCATGACAAACACCCAGTCTGCCCAACGATATACTAAATCCAGGTCATGGGTTGCCATTAATATGGTTGTTCCAGAAGCATGAATATTTTTTAGGGTCGCCATTAAGTTACGGGTATGCAACCTATCTAGATATGCTGTTGGTTCATCTAGTAATAGCAGTTCTGGTTTAAGCACCATGACATCAGCAATAGAAACTCGTTTTTTTTGTCCCAAGCTGAGATGATGTACAGGTCTTTGAGCTAATTCAGTTAATCCAAACTCAACTAAGGCTTGCTCAACGCGTTGTTGAATTTCTGCTGTTGGTAATCCCATATTACACAAACCATAAGAAATATCTTCTTCAACAGTCGAGGCTACCAATTGTTGCTCTGGATCTTGAAAAATTAGACCGACTTTTTGGCGTAATTCCAGCAAAGATTTACGGTCATATTTTAGCGGCTTTCCTTGCCATTTAAGATTTCCTTTTTGGGGTTTATATAAACCATTAGCTAATAAAAATAGTGTGGTTTTTCCACAACCATTTTGACCGATTAATGCACATTTCTTTTTTGATGGTATCTTCAGTGTTAAATTATTTAAAACTGATTGTTGTGTACCAGGATAAGTGTAATCTACTTGCTCAAATTCTAGTAAAGATTGCTGCATAGTTATCAGTTATCAGTTATCAGTTATCAGTTATCAGTTATCAGTTATCAGAGCAATCCCTTACTAAATTGGCTTGATAAGTAGGCAAACAACGAAACAACAAAAGGATAATAATAAATATTTTTGACTTTTGACTTTTGACTTTTGACGAACGCCCTGCGGTTTCTAGCCCCATTCTAATACTATTAAAACTACATATCCGATAATTGCTTCTATGGCGTAGCGTTTGGAGAAATTATAACGATGGGGATGCCAAACTTTAAATTCGCCATTAAAACCCCGTGAAGCTAAACTTAAAGAGACTTGACGATAGTTCTCTAGGGTGCGCCTGAGTAGTTGTCCAATCAATAGCGATAAACTTTTGATCCCAATGCTAAAAGTGCGGTAGCCACTACGAGACTGTTGTGCAAACCAAATTTCGGAAGCTGTGTTTAATAAGACGAAAATAAAACGGTACATTAATAATAAAATGTCTGTTAATATCACTGGAAAACCAAAGCGGCGCAAGGTTTGTAAAAGTTCAGTAAATGGGATAGTTAACATGACAAAATATAAGCAAGAAAGTGAAGCGATCGCTCGTGTTAAAATTGTCCATCCTTGCTCTATTCCATAATGACTAATATATATATAATAATCACCAACATTCAACCCAATTATTGCATCATCTTGGATCAAATTTAAATAATTAATATCTATACCATTAATTACTAAAGCTGGGAAACTTGTTAACCAGAACAAAATAGCAATATAAACTAATTTTAGATATATTGTTAGGGGAATTTTGGCATAAATCACTGTCCAACTACTCACCCAAATAGCAATTATAATTTGGATTGGGGGATGAGCAAAGGCTGTGAGAATTAATAAGGCGATCGCAAATAATAATTTTTGCTCTGGTGCTAACCATCGCAACCGATTAGTATAAGCCAGAGTATCTATTTGCAGCGTCATCCTTTATTCCTTGTCTGTCGATTACGCTCCTTATATAATCCAATCACATAACCAATTACTCCAGCACCCAAAGCAGCTTGAGAAGTGAATAACAAGCTTTCTACTTCACCACTAGGCGGTTCAAAAACAGGTTTAAACCAAGGTTCATATCCAGGCTGAACTTCCCCAATCGCTGCTTCGGCTTCTCCATCCGCACCACCAAATTCTGCATCCCGGATAAATATTAAGGGTGCAACTGCTAAAGTAATCACTCCTACTACCAATAGCCAATTACTCAATTTTGTTTTAGACTTACTCATTACTTTGGGGTTCCCTTTTAATTAAATTCAATAGTTCCAGTTCTTGAGGCGTGTAAGATTGTAACCAGTTCCACACCAATACAGTCAGCAATCCTTCGCTAATTGCCAAAGGCACTTGAGTAATAGCGAAAATGCCCGCAAACTTGGCGAATGATGCCATAAACCCACCCACAGGAGCAGGAAAAGCTAAAGCCAGTTGTACAGAAGTAATGATGTAAGTGAGTAAATTTGCTAAAGCTGCGGCTAAAAATATGGCAATTCTGGGCTTACCAGTGAGCCCCTTTGTCAGATGATATATCCAATAGGCGGCAAATGGACCAGCGATCGCCATTGAAAAAGCATTCGCTCCCAGTGTTGTTAAACCGCCATGTGCTAACAGCAAGGCTTGAAACAGCAAAACCAGCGTACCTAACACAGACATCGCTAAAGGTCCAAATAATACGGCTCCTAAGCCAGTACCTGTAGGATGGGAAGAACTACCTGTAACTGAAGGTATTTTCAGCGCTGACAAAACAAAAGCAAAGGCTCCTGCTAATGCTAAAAGTAATTTTAATTCTGGATTGGCTTGGGTGATCCGAGTTAGCGCTCGCAATCCTAAAACCAAAAATGGTAATGCTACCACCCACCAAAAAATTGCCCAATTCCCTGGTAAGTAGCCTTCCATAATGTGCATCCCATAAGCTGGTTTAGATGCTCCCACAATCATGTAAAAGCTGAGAACCCCCATCAGGATTAGTGAGCCAAGTTTTGACGTGATAATGGTTTTTAACAATCTTTCTACCCTATTGATGTATATTAAAGACTTAGTTTAATTTAAAAATTAAAAGTTCCCCATGCAAAAGTCCAATTATTCTCAAAGTGAATTATAAGACTTTCTTGGATTTGAGTTATCTGCTCAAGCAGATTTTGCAAATTATTGATAATTATTGACAATAACTTTTTAATCCCATATACACAAAAGTAATTGCAAATTTTTACTATTTGTGCTGATTATGTCATGCCCAACAACTTTGCTCTCGATCAGGAAAAACTGTGGAGCCGTCGCCAACTGCTGAAACTGGGGTTAGCAGGTGCTGGGGTGACGAGTACAGCAGCACTTTGGCATTTGCTGAATTTACAAAATAACTTAAAGGTAAGAGTACCGTCTATAGAGATGGAAGCAACTGAAGGCCTTGCTCACCCCATGAAGATGCTCAGAGAGTTTGATTATGGGACAATTAAGCAAGAAAATGGGCGGACTATCCGAGAATTTGAATTAACTGCGGGTACTTCCACAATTCAACTCAATAGCGCTGTCTCCTACAATATTTGGGATTTAAACGGTCGAATACCAGGACCAACCCTACGAGCAAAACAAGGCGATCGCGTGCGGGTGCTGTTTCTCAACCAAGCCGGACATTCTCACTCTTTACATTTTCATGGCACTCATCCGGCGGAAATGGACGGTGTTCGCCCAGTTAGACATGGTAGCGCCACAATTTATGAATTTGATGCTGAACCCTATGGTGTTCACTTGTACCACTGCCATATTGAACCAGTTACTCGTCACATTGCCAAGGGGCTATATGGGATGTTTATTATTGATCCCCCAACACCACGCCCCCCAGCAGATGAGATCGTGCTAGTTATGGCTGGGTATGACGTGAATGATGATAACCGTAACGAATACTACGCCTTCAACGGTTTACCTGATCACTATATGCATCATCCCATACCCATTTACCAAGACCAGTTGATTCGGCTGTATGTCCTGAATATTATTGAATTTGACCCAGCAGTAACCTTTCATCTCCACGCCAATTTCTTTGATGTCTATCGCTCTGGGATGACTCTGACTCCCAGTGAAAAAACTGATGTGATTACGATGGGTGTAGCAGAAAGACACATTTTAGAATTTGCTTTTCGGTATCCAGGAAAATATATGTTTCATCCTCATCAGGATGCGATCGCCGAAAAAGGTTGCATGGGTGAATTTGAAGTCATCGCTACTTGAGTCCCGAAAATTAAGGAAGATCATTAAATTCTCCAGAATATTTCAGCAATTAGTTGACAAAAAATATCATTTCGTACAACAGTAAAATCTATACAAACTGTTGTGTGTTGTGTAAATCGTTTTATTTAGGGAACACCAGCAAAAAAATTATCCCCAATTGTGGGATGGGCATCTTGCCCGTCCTTGGTGATTAGCAGGCAAGATGCCTGCTCCACAAGAAATTTTGGAATGTTTTTTATTTGTTAGTCCCTGAGTACCCTTAAAATTTTGCCAGGAGCAAAAATGATTAAATTACGTTATGCCAGCTTGACTGTTACCACTGCGATCATGGTTGCTCTAAGTGCTTGTAACAACACACCAACCGCAGAAAATCCATCCACGCCAGCCACTAATCCCGATTCCCAAACTACAGAAGTTGTCAGCCACGTTGGTCATGATGGTAAATCTCAAATTAACATCAACACTGCGATCTTGTCAGAGTTGGATAAATTTGAAGCCAAGTTAGGTATCCCCGAATTATCGAACAAAATTCAGGCGAACCGTCCCTATGGTAGTCCGGAAGATTTGGTAAGCAAAAAGGTCATCACTCAGGAAGAATTTGACCAAATCAAAGACTCGGTTACTGTTCAGGAAGTAGCACTCACAGGTGAAGCCAAAGATGTGGATTACATGACCAAATTGAGTTTAATGAAAGGGCATCTTTTAGTAGCACAAGAACTGCTAGAAAAGAATCAGCCAAAACAAGCCGAACCTCATATTGGACATCCAGTTGAAGAGATATATGTTGATGTAGAAGACCAATTAAATGAGCGTCAAGTCAAAGAATTTAAGACAACTTTAGTGAGTTTGGAAAATTTCGTCAAATCTAATCCCAAAGATGCCAAAGTGAACACTGAACTGACCACTTCCATGCAAGCAGTTGATGGTGCGATCGCCGCTTTACCCGCAGAACAACGCTCAAAACCAAAATTTGTCCTCCAGGTGATTAACGAATTACTAGATGCAGCTAACGCCGAATATACAGCCGCGATCGCAGATAGCAAAATAGCAGAACCAATTGAATATCAAGATTCCCGTGGTTTTGTAGTTTACGCCAATGAACTATATCAAGGGATTTCTAGCCAAGTAGCCACAGAAAATCCCGAAGCAGACGCAGCAATCAAGGCTAGTTTCACTGAACTTAAAGCAGCTTGGCCTAGCGTGATTCCACCAGCTACAGCAGCGAAGACACCGGAGGATGTTACTAAGTTGGTAACAACTATTGCGGAAAACTCGCAAAAAATCATCAAAAAAGCCAGTAATTAAGTCAGGTGATAGGCAAAGCCGATCTGTAGGCGATTGGCAAAGCCACGCTGTAAGCGATTGGCAAAGCCACGCCGGGGGCGATCGCATTGACTTAATTGGTGATGCAGAGAGAGGAGTTTAGAATGAATGAGAAGTGAGGCGATAGTTAACGGTTCACAGTGTAGATAGCTTGGGCTTTGAATACCTGTAGAAAGTATATCTCTTAACTCAACACTGATAACTCCCCATTCGGAAATTTAACTAAATAAATGATGCAAGAGCTTAACAACGAAAAAACCATCGACCTACTAAACGCCATCATGGAATTTGAACTAGCGGGAGTAGTCCGCTACACCCATTATTCCTTGATGGTGACTGGCCCTAATCGCATTCCCATCGTAGATTTTTTCAAAGCACAAGCCAGTGAGTCTCTACTTCATGCCCAACAGGTAGGAGAAATTCTCACCGGTTTAGAAGGGCATCCCTCTCTCAAAATTGCCCAAATGGAAGAAACTTACCAGCACACAGTCAAGGATATTTTGGCAGAAAGCTTATCCCATGAAAAGAAAGCGCTGGATTTGTACAAAAGTCTTTTAGAAACTGTCACCAATGCCAGCATTTATCTAGAAGAATTTGCTCGTGGGATGATTGGGCAAGAAGAGATGCATAATCTCGAACTCAAAAAAATGCTCCGCGACTTCAGCTAAAAGTAGTACGGGCGGGTTTATTAAAATTGTGGGGTGGGCATCCTGCCCGCCTTCTTCGTTGAATGATATTGTGGCGTAGCCATACCCGCCCCCTGCTCCCTGCCCCCTGCTCCTATTCCCCATTCCCTAATCATGAATCTCAGCACTGCTTTACCAACTTTTGTCATTACACTCCGAGAAGGAGTAGAAGCTGCCCTTGTTGTGGGCATTGTCCTAGCTTTACTCAAAAAAGCCAACCAATCCCGACTCAATTCTTGGGTATATGCCGGCGTTGCTGTTGGCATTGTGATTAGTGTCCTCATCGGTGTGTTATTTACTTGGTTAATTCAAACACTAGGGGCAGTAAATCCTCAATACACCACAGTAGTTGAGCCAATGCTAGAAACTGTGTTTGGTATCGTGGCGATCGCTATGCTCAGTTGGATGCTAATCTGGATGACTAAACAAGCCAGATTTATGAAAGCCCAAGTTGAAGGAGCAGTCACACAAGCGCTAACACAAAACTCCAATGCTGGTTGGGGCGTGTTTAGTTTAATTTTAATCGCCGTTGTCCGTGAAGGTTTTGAAACTGTTTTATTTATTGCTGCGAATTTTCAACAAGGATTACTCCCCGTTTTAGGTGCAATTGCTGGTTTAATCGGGGCAGCTGCTATCGGAGTTTTACTATTTAAATTGGGTGTCAAAATCAACATCCGCCAGTTTTTCCAGGTGATGGGCGTTTTATTAGTGTTGATTGTTTCTGGGTTAGTAGTTTCTGCGTTGAAGCATTTTGATGAAGGTTTAGCTAATCTTGCCCTGAGCAGTAGCACTCCCGAAAATATTTGTTTATATTACGATCACTTTAGCCAAATCCACTCTTGCATTTTGGGGCCAATGGTGTGGAACACTGACGCAATCTTACCAGATAAACAATTCCCCGGTATTATTCTCAAATCTTTGTTTGGCTACAGAGAACATCTGTATCTATTACAGGCAATCAGTTATGTTCTATTTTTAGCCAGTGTCGGAGGTCTATATTTCCGCAGTCTGACTAGTGCTGGTGTTCAAAATGCCCAGCATAATTCAGTCACTCAAAAACCCATGAGTTCTGCAAAGGAATAAACATAGACATTAAAAATGCGAGTAGATACACAAGCCAAAATCCCATGAGGAACCTATGACTGCTCTACTCGCTATTATCTATACAAGGTTTATTGAAAAAAGCTATACAATCAGTATACAGTAATAATTCCAAAATTCATGTTTTATAGACGACAAATATTATTTTTTTCCATATTTTTGTGAGAATGAGATTTTTATTTGAGCAAAGCCAAATCTTCTGGTGTATTACAGTTAAATAACATCTCTGATGCTGGTAAGGACAAAACTTGTATGGGATGCTGATTCAGCCACTGCTGGAATGATCGCCCCCCTTGATTGACAAAATCTAAAAGTTGTGGTAAACAGCGACGGCGATAAAAACCACATAGAGGTTCCCAGCCTTTAGTATTATGAACCAAAGTGGCGATCGCTTCATCCGGTACACTATTAAGTTCACTCGCCCATCCTTGCAACACCTCAACCCGTAACCGAGGTAAATCACAAGCTAGTAACAAAACCCAATCAGTTTGTACCTGCGCCAACCCTTGAGCAAATCCTACCAATGGTCCGTGGGAAGAAGAAGGGGATAAACGTAATTCCCGAATGAATTGGCAACGAGGTAATACTAACTGTTCATAGCGTTCTGGCCAAGGGGTGACTACATAAACATTATCTGTACAACTTGATGCAACACTACAAACTAACTGCAACAAAGGCATCCCCCCAACAGAAATCAAGGCTTTATCCTCACCCATGCGAGAACTCTTTCCACCCGCCAAAATAAGACTGCTGAGTGACTGATTATGCTTTATACTCATCATTTTTTATATAATCACCGTCTTATTATTCTGTAAAACTATATACTCCACAATTTGACCATTATCATCAAGCATCTTTTCAAAGTGAGGCACTATCCAAGTGGGATCAACAGTATAACGGTGAAAGCCACCACCCACATGGTCATAAATACCCCCCAAAGCTAAATCTATGACAGCTTTAAAGAGATGTGAATGCTGCCAAAAATATTTTGAATCTTGCAAAAGCTAGGGATGGGCAGTCCCAAAGTAACGCTACTGGACTAGCAACCTCTACTCTACCTGGGGAAACCCTGGTTGAGCAAGTAGCTAGGGTGAAAGTAGAATCCCCGTTTCTTTAGACCGGGGAGTGTCAATTGAAAGAGCGTAATAGTAAGCTCACAATTGTGACTGGCGTTTCCTGTGCCGATGAGTTTGCCCTTGTTTGAATTCGATAATTAGGGCTAAGGGCTGCTATCAGGTGGAGTAAAAAGGTAATTATGGCGGCTTGCACAAGTTTTTCAGGCATGGCAGGTATCCCTTTGTTAATAGCACTTCAAGTTGGATAGATTTCTGTAAATACACGCCTTGCTATTGGTTTACCGGAATTGACAAAATTTACCGGATCATTAATCAACAAGAAGCTGAAAATGTTTAAGAAGTTACCAATAGTTGACATCAATTTACTGTAAATACACTTAGTCAAATGGTCTGTACTAAACCCTCATATCTAGGGTTTAGTGTAGATGCACAAATTTTCCGGCAAAACAAAGTCTTGTCGTAGACATCACTGGTTTATTTTTTAATTTTTTTCTCCCTGACCATAGGTCGATATATCTTTAGACGTTTATCTTCTATAAAAAGTGCCTAGGATAATTTTTTTATCTATCAAGTAGAGGAGAAATTAGCGGAATTTTCGTCAAAAACAGCAATCAGGCGTTGACTGAATTCGTAGGGGAACAGGCTTCGCCGTGAGCGTCAGTCGTTAGCGTTCGCGAAGCGTCTCCCTTGGGAGAAGCTTCCCGAAGGGTACGGGCGCAGGGCGTGGGCGGATTTCAGAAGTGAGCAAGAATCTCTTAGCCTTTAGGCAGGACGAGTATCAAGCCGATAAGATAGATGTAAAATTAAAATACCTACAAGCACGCTGCATGATTCCTATCGTTGTTGAACAATCGGGTCGAGGCGAACGCGCCTTTGATATCTACTCACGACTTTTGCGTGAGCGCATCATATTTTTGGGACAACAGGTTGATAACGAAATTGCAAATTTGATTGTTGCCCAACTGCTATTCTTGGATTCTGAAGACTCGGAGAAAGACATTTATTTGTATATTAATTCTCCCGGTGGTTCGGTAATGGCTGGTATGGGTATTTTTGACACCATGAAGCACATCCGTCCTGATGTCTGTACTATTTGTACCGGACTAGGAGCAAGTATGGGCGCTTTCCTCCTCAGTGCTGGTGCTAAGGGTAAGCGAATGAGTCTACCCCACTCTCGGATTATGATTCATCAACCCTTGGGTGGCGCTCAGGGACAAGCCACTGATATTGAAATTCAAGCGCGCGAGATACTATACCACAAGCAACGGCTAAATGAATATTTAGCTGAACATACTGGTCAACCAATTGAGCGGATTGCTGAAGATACCGAACGCGACTTTTTTATGTCTCCAGAGGAAGCGAAGGAATATGGCTTGATTGACCAAGTTATTGACCGTCACGCTGCTGGTAGCCGTCCGGTTCCTGTTCTCAATCACTAGGGAGTAGGGAGTAGGCAGTAGGGAGTAGGGAGTAGGCAGTAGGGAATAGGGAATAGGGAATAGGGAATAGGGAATAGGTAGGGGCGGGTTTAAGCAGTGAGTCTGTGGTTGGTAGAAATTCTGAATAAACCCGCCCTTACACCGAATAGGTAGGGGCGAAAATTCCCCACTCCCAAGTCCCCACTCCCCAGAAGAAGCAGGGGCGCACCGGAGCACCGGAGCAAGGGGGAGTGAGAAATTACTTTAAAACTTCCGGTTACTTAACAACCGTTCCTCTTCTCCCCTGCCCCCTGCCCCCTGCCCCCGTTCCTCTTCTCCCCACAGACCACGGACCACAGACCACTTCCTGATCAAAATCCCGCTACTGGGTCTGGTTGAGACTCCAGATGTTGGAGAAAATCGTGCAATTCTTCTTCGGTTAGCAAAGTGCGTCCCCGCTTACCGTAGGTTTGAATTAAATGCTCTCTCCCCTGTTCTGCTGTCCAGCCTAAGCGCTGAAGTTCGACATCCGTTTTGGCAATGACATCAGACAAATCCACTGGTTCACGAATCTTACTCTTATTCTTCTTACCTACCCCTGTGAGATTACTCACATTGTCTGGTGAACTATAATTGCGGGGTGTAAATGGTGTGACATTACTGGCAAAATTTCCCGAAAATGCCTCATGTTCCAGCTGATTATCAGGTATTGTTTCCCGTTTTTCAACTGGGTTGTGGAATTCTAGCTGTCTGTTGTGACTTGGAAGAACATTTTGATTTAAATCTTCGCTGTAGGTATTGCCGTTATCAGCGCTTTTTGCCTGAATTGTTCCTGAATCTGTGTTGAAATTTTGTTGGCTCAGAGGCGGTAGAGATATTTCTCTGTCATTGGGTGCTGACCACTGGCTACTGCCAAAGTCTTCATCTATAACGGGGGAATTGCTAGCCTGACGAGGTTCATTAAATTTCACCTTGGGGGTGTTCAAGGCCGGATTTAAATGTAGTGGGGATGTTGCTTGGGGAGCAACTTCTACCGATCCCTCTGGAGAATTGCTGATGCCCAAAACCATTAATGCTCTAGTTATGGCTTTGTCTTCTGCTACTTCTACGGTTTCTGCCCCTGCCATACCAGTAGCACGGGTAACATTTTCAATTTCCAGTGAGCATCGGACAATATATTTCCCTTGAAAAATTTGCACTAATTCAGTAATAATACTGCCGTGGGGATACAAGCTCTGGAATTGAGCTAACATCAACATAATACTGCCACCAATCTAAATCTGCTTTGTTACGAAAAGTGGACTACTTTTTCTAGTGTCTCCAAAAAAGAAAAAATGAAAGTTTCTTCCTTTCTCAGGACTCAGGAATTAGCACTCAGCACTCAGTTGTGTCCCGATTGTAGCAGTAGCTGTTGGTTGAGTAACTCTAGGTGGTCACTGTTTAAATGCTATACTAATTGGCCAATTCTGGATCCGGATTTATTTCCTGGTAGTACGTACTAAATCTACAATAATGGAGAGAAGGTTGGCCCTAACTGCTTGTTAAGCTGCTTACCTGATTTTTACCGATTCTACATATAGGAAAATCGGGCTTATGGGCAGTTTATCCTACTTACACATCAGAGACTTATGGTGTAAAACAAGTACCTGAAATCTAGACAATCAAACACTTGTGGTTGCCCTTGGTAGCGCTTGTGGTCTACGTGGAGAGTTATTCCCACCCAGCCTTTCAAAAACTCGTTGCGTAATTACCTAGAGTTGCTCAATTCCAATCAGGTGTAATCTATTAAGTTGGGCTAGTTGAAGGGGCTTGTACCCAGAAGAACTCACCAGATGATTTTGCAGTCGGAGGTTGGTAGATCCAAAGCGGCTGACCGTAAGGGTGAGTCGGCTTCCTTAGCCTAAAACAGAAACCCTGCCTCAAGGCATTCGTTTCGGTGCTAGTGTAGTTAAGCAGAAGTGACCGACTATCTGACAACAAGTCGTTGTCTAGGACACCCGCAGGGCTTTACGCGCAGCGTCTCCCCTTGGGATAAAGCTACAAATAAAACTGACTTTTCATGGAAACTGAACAACCCCTCTCCAAAGTTCTCACCTGTAAGGAGAGATATTTGAAAATTTCCCCCTTCTCTAGTCGGAAAGGGGGCTAGAGGGTGAGGTTATACGATAATCTTTCCTCATGACCAAAAAAGTCAGCAGATAAAAAGGTCTTTTAACTTTTGCGTAGCAGCAAAGCGTGTCTGTAAGCCGTGGGGGTATAAGTAGGTAAACAAAAAAAATTAAAGGTGTGTAAAGATAAGTAAATACGGAAAAACATATATTAGGGTGATGTAAATATGGGGTCAAGGTTAAGGATATTCCTGACAAAAAAACAAGATAGAGAGTTGTTTGACCTGAGAACAGCGAAAGTACCGCAGAAAGTAAAAGATAGAGCTGAAGTAATCAGATTAAATGCAGATGGTTGGTATGTGGAAAAAATAGCGGCTCACTTTGATTGGGGAGAGCAAACAGTAAGAGTCGTGTTGAATAAGTGGGAAAAAGAAGGAATAGAAGGACTCCATGAGTTACCAGGTCGAGGGAGAAAGCCAAAATTGGTGGAAGCTGACATTGAATATTTAGAAAAATGCTTGAAAGAAGAAGCACAAACTTATAACAGTAAGCAATTAGCAGAAAAACTGGATAAAGAGCGTGGGATAAAAGTAAGTACCAACACAATCAGACGGGGACTAAAAAAAAAGGGGTGATTTGGAAGCGGATAAGAATAAGTCATCAAGCAAAACAAGATCCAGTGACTCGTGCAAATAAACAAGCAGATATGGATATGTTAGAACTGGCTGCGGCTAGTGGAGAAATAGACCTAAAATATTTGGATGAATCAGGATTTTCAGCTTGGAGTGATTCAGGTTATACATACTATCAAAAAGGAGAACAAAAAAAGCTCGAACAAACAAAAAGACGTGGACGCAGAATCAGTATTATTGGGCTATTTCAGCCATTAATTAGCTTTATTTATGGTCTAGTAATTGGAGGAGTTAAGCGCAGTTCTTACATCAAAATGATGGAACAAGAGGCGCAAGAAGCATCTGAAAGTAAACGAATGAGAGTCATAGTTCAAGATAATGGACCAATACATTGTTGTAAAGAAGTTCAGGCATTATGGACAAAGTGGGAACAAATGGGTTTATATATGTTTTTCCTTCCTAAATATTGCTCGGAAATGAATCCAATTGAATTAGAATGGCAACATCTTAAACGAGATGAAATTGCTGGAAAAATGTTTGAGGATGAATTAGAACTAGCGTATGCAGTTATGGATGGTGTTGAAACCAGAGGTAAAAAAGGAAAACACCGGACAGAACGTACTAAATTTAACAAAGCCAATTAGGTTAACTTTTCTTTACATACCTTTAAATTTTTCTGTTAACCTACTTACAGGAAAAGGCCAGATTAAATGAAAAATGATGTTTTGACCAAAGGTCGGTTCA